>DATJAI010000001.1:0-7218 GCA_035516415.1 Binatia bacterium
TGACACATTTTCTTCCCGAAGAGACTTTTTCAGCGGCCTGTGAAGTCGCGCCCTGACTCGTGTCCTTCCTGAAAGGCGAACAGCTGCCGCTTAAAGCTCCGGCAACATGCAGCTCAGTACCCGTGCTCGCCCTGCTCCAGCCGCACCTTCCCGCGGAACATGTGGTAGATGAATACGAAATAGACGAGCGCCAGGACCATGCCTATGGTCCACCACACAAACCCGACGCTCAATCCGTGCGCGCCGGCGGCGGTGTTATGGATGGTCAGGCTGTACTGCGAGCCGGTACTTGCCGGCAGCACGTTCGGGTATAGCGCGAACGCAGCTCCCACCAGCATGCCGGTTATGTACGCGCAGGAGGCGAGGAATGCGCCACGGTCGTGCCTGCGCCACTGCGCGAAGTACATGCACACCAGGCCGGCGAACACGACGGCCGGGACGAGATACCCGATGGGCCATCGGCTGTAGTTCTCGAGCACGTGGGGAACGGCGTACACGGTGGCAATCAGGCTGAGGACGGTGAGCAGCACCTGGACTGGCCACAGCCACGACGCTACGTTGCGCGCGCGGGCATTCAACTCGCCTTCCGTTTTGATTGCAAGATAGAGCGAGCCGTGAACCGCCAGCGTGACCAGTGCGACCACGCCGCACATAACGGTGTACCAGTCGAGGATGCCGTTCTGCGTGGCGACCCGCCAGTTGGTCCATAGCGGCTCGAAGAAGTAGCCATCGCCATTGAGCGGAACGCCGCGGACCACGTTGCCCAGGGCGGCGCCAAAAAAGATGGCCAGCAGGATGCTGGAGACGCCGAAGACGGAATCGAAGAAGCCTTGCCACATCCGCTCGCGGACATGGGCGCGGAATTCGATACCCACGGCACGCAGCATCAGCAGCCACAGCACCATCATCAGCGGCAGATAGAAACCGCTGAAGCTGGAGGCATACAACAGCGGAAAGGCGAAATAGAGGGTGCCGCCGGCGGCCAACAGCCAGACCTCATTGCCGTCCCATACTGGACCGATGGCGCGAATGACGGTGCGACGCTCCTGGTCGTTGCGGGCGATGAAGAGATGGACTGCGCCGGCTCCCAGATCGAAGCCGTCGAGAAGCACGTACACGGCGACCATCACGGCCACAATCATGAACCAGATCGTTGACATGGCTAGCGCACCTCCATAGGAGTCAAAGGAACGGCCTCGATCTGCCGGCGCAGACGAGGAGGCAGCGTCGGCTCAGGTCCCTGCTCGATTTCGCGACGAACGAGGAAGAGGAAGAGGATGGACAGCAGCGTGTACATGCCCAGGAATCCGAGGAAGCTGAACCAGCCATTGCCCGCAGAGACCATCTTCGAATAGCCGTTTGCGGTCCGCAGCAGGCCATATACCAGCCACGGCTGCCGCCCGATTTCGGCGGTCATCCACCCCGCGGTGTTGGCGATATAGGGGAAGGGAAACATCAGCAGCAGGACCCAGAGCATCCAGCGCGCCTGGTAAAGCTTCCTTCGCCACAGCAGAAACGTGGCGACGGCGGTGACGGCGATGAAGATGGTGCCAAGGCCGACCATGATGTGGTAGGCGTAATAGAGCAACGGGATGTTCTCCGGCCAGTTCTGGCTGGGCACGGAGTTCAGGCCCTGCACTTCGGCGGTCCAACTGCGCCAGGTGAGGAAACTCAGCATCTTGGGAACGATGATCGGGTTGTCGATCTTCTGCGCGCTGACATCGGGCTGTCCCACGATGACCAGCGGCGCTCCCGGCTGCGTCTCCCACAGAGCTTCCATGGCCGCCAGCGTCACCGGCTGACTGCGTGCCAGCATGCGTCCCTGCGCATCGCCGGTAGGCACCACCTGAAACACGCTGACCAGCAAGGCGGCGATGACGCCGACACGCACGAAGATGCGTCCCTGCTCAATGTGCTTCTGGCTGAGAAGATAGAAGGCACCCACGGCGGCCATGACGAATGCTCCCGTGATGACCGCTCCGCTCATGTTGTGCGCGTACTGCCACCACGCCCAGGGATTCAGTACCAGTTGCCAGAAGCTGGTGAGTTGCACCGAATCGTTGGCCACACGCTGGTAGCCGACCGGATGCTGCATCCAGGCATTGGTGGCGACGATGAAGTAGCCCGACAGCCACGAGCCCAGAAACACCATCACCGCCGAGAACCAGTGCATCCGCCTGCTCAGGCGCTTCTCGCCGTAGAGGAACAGTCCGAGGAAGGTCGACTCCAGGAAGAAGGCGAAACAGCCTTCCATGGCCAGGGTCTGGCCTATGACGCCGCCGGCAAAGCGCGAGAAGTGCGACCAGTTGGTGCCGAACTGGAATTCCATGGGAATTCCCGTGACCACGCCGATGACGAAGTTGATGCCGAAGATTTTCGCCCAGAAGCGGGCGGCTTTGTCGTAGCGGTCGTCACCGCTCCGGAGAGCGATGGTTTTCAGCATGACGATCAGCGGGGCCAGTCCCATGGTCAACTGCGGGAACAGATAGTGATAAGTGACCGTGAAAGCAAAGTGCAGGCGGTGGATGAGAAGTGCGCTGTCCATTCATGAACCTCTGGGGTGAAAAGGCTGCGACGCCGGCGATAACCGCGTCCGGGAGACGAACAACGGCTGGGGGTACAACATGTCACGATTGTCGTTTACGGGGACACGAGGGACTGTGACCAGCATCACGTGAACCGGTGACAATCCCGGAACGATCTGCGCCAGGTGCCGAGGCAGCGGTATCAAAAACTGGCATAATTGTGGGGCTGCGTTGAGTCCCTGGCCGGACTGGCGAATCGTGGATAGATGACCCCTGAATTCATGCGAAGGCGCGTGAGAGCGCCTGCGCAACCGGAGTTCTTCCTATGAGTATCGTTGCTCCCGAAATCACCCTGGATACTTCTCTTAGCGCCTATGGCGCAGCCCGGTCGACCGTAACCGGCACGCTGCTCAGCCCGGAAGAGCTGCGCAAGACGGAGGCGTACTGGCGGGCCTGCAATTACCTGAGCCTGGGGATGATTTATCTGCTGGATAATCCTCTGCTCAGCGAACCGCTGCGGCCGGAGCACATCAAGAACCGGCTGCTGGGACACTGGGGATCGAGTCCCGGGCTGTCATTTATTTATGTTCACCTCAACCGGCTGATCCGGAAATACGATCTCGACATGATTTTCCTCGCCGGTCCCGGGCATGGCGCGCCCGGGGTGCTGGGTCCCGCCTATCTGGAAGGCACGTACTCCGAGGTCTATCCCGACAAGAGCGAGGACTTCGAAGGACTGCGCGAATTTTTCCGGCAGTTTTCGTTCCCCGGCGGGATCGGGAGTCACTGCACGCCAGAGACGCCGGGCTCGATCCACGAAGGCGGAGAACTGGGATATGTGCTCTCGCACGCCTGTGGCGCGGCGTTCGACAATCCTGAACTGATCGTGGCTGCGGTGGTGGGCGACGGCGAATCGGAGACCGGGCCACTGGCGACTTCCTGGCACATCAACAAGTTTCTGAATCCCCGGCGCGATGGAGCGGTGCTGCCGTTTCTCCATCTGAACGGCTACAAGATCAACAATCCGACGCTGCCGGCGCGAATCTCGCACGAGGAGCTGGAAAGCCTGCTGCGCGGCTACGGCTGGACGCCGTATTTTGTGGAAGGCTCCGACCAGGCCAGCATGCATCAGGCCATGGCGGCCACGGTGGAACACTGCGTGCTGGAGATCCGGCGGCACCAGAAAGAAGCGCGGGAAAAGCCGAACGTAGCGCGCCCGCGATGGCCCATGATCGTGCTGCGCTCTCCTAAAGGCTGGACGGCGCCGGCTGAAGTTGAGGGCCACCGGCTGGAGGGTTTCTGGCGGGCCCATCAGGTACCGCTGGCCAACGTGAAGAACGATCCCGTGCAGCTCCGTCTGCTGGAAGACTGGATGCGTTCGCAACGCCCGGAAGAGCTCTTCGACGGCCAGGGCCGCTTTGCCGCCGAATTCCGCGAGCTTGCGCCGCAAGGCAACCGGCGGATGAGCGCGAATCCCCACGCGAACGGCGGCCGCGTGAAAAGAGCGCTTAGGCTGCCCGATTTCCGCGACTACGCCGCAAAGTTCGAACGAATTGGCCAGACGCTGGCGGAAAACACCCGGCCGCTGGGCATGTTTCTGCGCGATGTGATGAAGCTGAACATGAACAACTTCCGCGTCTTCGGCCCGGATGAGACAACCTCCAACAAACTCGATGCCATTTATGAAGCGAGCAGGAAATTCTGGATCGAAGAGTTCTTCCCGGAAGATCAGGATGGCGGGGAACTCTCCACCGACGGGCGTGTGCTGGAGATGCTGAGCGAACACACCATGGAGGGCATGCTGGAGGGCTATCTGCTGACGGGCCGGCACGGATTCCTCAACACCTACGAGGCGTTCGTTCACATCATCGACTCAATGTTCAACCAGCATGCCAAATGGCTGGAAATCTGCAATCACCTGTCATGGCGCGACTCGATCGCGTCGCTGAACCTGCTGATTACCTCCACGGTGTGGCGGCAGGACCACAACGGCTTTACCCACCAGGACCCAGGATTTCTCGACGTGGTGGTGAACAAGAGCGCCAGAGTCACCCGTATTTACCTGCCCCCGGACGTCAACTGCCTGCTTTCCGTGGCCGATCACTGCCTGCGGAGTCAGGACTACATCAACGTAATCGTGTGCGACAAGCAGTTGCACCTGCAATACATGAGCATGGAGGCTGCCATCACGCACTGTACCAAAGGCATCGGCATCTGGGACTGGGCCAGCAACGATGAAGGGGGAGAGCCGGACGTGGTGATGGCCGCGGCGGGCGATATACCGACCCAGGAAGCTCTGGCTGCCAGCGTGCTGCTGCGCCAGGCCTTTCCCGATATCAGGATCAGGTTCATCAACGTGGTGGATCTTTTCAAGATGCAGCCGAATACGGAGCACCCGCATGGGCTGAGCGATTGGGAGTTCGATTCGCTGTTCACGACGGACCGGCCGACCATCTTCAACTTCCACGGATACCCGTGGCTGATCCATCGTCTGGCCTACCGCCGGCATAATCACGACAACATGCACGTCCGCGGCTACAAGGAGCGTGGAAACATCAATACGCCGCTGGAGCTGGCGATCAATAACAACATCGACCGGTTCAGCCTGGCCATGGACGTGATCGACCGCGTGCCGCGGCTGCAGAAGCTCGGCGGTCATGCCCGGGAGCGCTTCCGCAACGAGCAGATCGAATGCCGCAACTACGCGCATCGCTACGGGATCGACAAACCGGACGCGGCGACGTGGGTGTGGCCGTACTGAATGGACCCGGAGCTCAGGAGGGGTGGGGCTCTCCCAGGATGACGCGCACGGTGTCGCGGGCGATGAGGAGTTCTTCGTCGGTGGGTATGGCGTAGGCGAGCAGCCTGGAATCGTCGCTGCTGATAAGTTCTTCCCGGCCTACCGCCCGAGCGTTTCTGGCAGGATCGATTGTGAGCCCAGCCCATTCCATGCCTTCGCAGATGCGCGCGCGGATCTCCGGCGAGTTCTCGCCGATGCCGCCGGTGAAGACCACCGCGTCGGCCCCGCCCATGACTGCAAGGAAAGCGCCGAGATACTTCCGCGCGCGATAGCAGAAGACCTGAATGGCCAGGCGCACGCGGCGGTCGTCCGCTTTCCGCAACTCGGCCAACAGGCCGCGCATGTCATTGCTCAGGCCGGAGATGCCCAGCAGGCCAGACTGGGTGTTCAGCAGCGTCTCCACGCCGGCGGGTGACATGCCCTCCTTGGACGCAATGAGGTTCACGATGGAGGGATCGAGATCGCCCGAGCGCGTGCCCATCACCAGTCCCTCCAGCGGTGTCATGCCCATGGAAGTATCAACGGACTGGCCTGCCCGGATGGCGGCCGCAGAACACCCGTTGCCCAGATGAAGGCTGATGATGTTGGTCTGCTCGCGCGTCAGGCCCCGCAGCGCACGATAACGGAAGGCGACATAGCGGTGCGAGGTCCCGTGAAAACCATAACGGCGCATCTGATGCCGCCGGTAGAGGTGGTAGGGAATGGCGTAGAGGAAAGCCTGCTCGGGAAGGGAATGATGGAACGAAGTGTCGAAGACAGCGACCTGTGGAGTGGCCTTGCCGAACAGCTCGCGGGCAGCCACGATGCCCTGTATGTTGCCGGGATTATGCAGTGGCGCCAGGTCGATGCAGTCTTCGATGCCCCGGAGCACATCATCGTTGATGAGCGCGGACTCGGCGAACTTTTCCCCGCCATGAACCACGCGATGTCCGACAGCGTGAATGTCAGCAGAACTTCCGATTTCGGAGATCCCGGACTTGTCCGAGGCGACATAGCGCATCAGGTAATCCAGCGCCGCCGGGATGTCGCGCAGCGAGGCGGTGAACCTGCGTTTTGCTTCCGAACCGGCCTGAAAGCTGACAATCGCTTCCCCGCCGATGCGCTCCACCTCTCCACGGCAAAGACGCCGATCGGTGTGCTGGCGGATGCGCTCAAGATCGGTCGCAATGATCTGAAATTTGAAGCTGGAACTGCCGGAATTGAGGACAAGTACGTTCATGCGGGTTGTTTCTCTGAATCGTGCCGGGAAGATGTGAACCTGCCACCATCGGCAGAACAGGTCTGGAAAACCCCCGGGAATTCCGTCCAGGTCAGCTTACACCGTGCCGGAGACAGGGCGGGGGGGCGGGCTATGGCACACAATTCTTCGCGTAAGCCTCTTCCGACCTTAGCCGAAGCGGGTGGGGATGTCGGGGACAATCCGGACGCTGGAAGTGGCGCGTTTTGGCGTATGTCTGCCGCAGAAAGTTTTTCGTTTAGGCGTTGTTTTAGGATACGTTAACGGAAGCGAGAGGAGAGGCCGATGCCCAACCGTACTCCCGGTCCGCACCGTACATTCAAGACTGCCGCACGTTCGGAAATACCCACCGGGCGCAATGGAAAACACAGCGCAATCGTCACCGATATTCTGCAAAATCTGGAGAATCTCGACCGGGGCCTGTGTCTGAAGATTCCGTTGTCGGAGTTGCCGGATACGAAGGTCAACATCCGCTCGGCGCTCAATCGCGCAACGCGCAAGCAGCACAGATCGGTAGCCACGGCGACGGATGATGCTTTCCTGTATGTCTGGAATTCGTGAGGTGACGTATCAGAGTGGTCGCCCGGCAGTGCCTGTGGTGTAGCAAAAGGAGGAACACCGCGACATGGTCCTGAATGGCTGGAAAGAGATCGCAA
>DATJAI010000002.1:0-9742 GCA_035516415.1 Binatia bacterium
AAGGTGTCGCCCACCTTCCAGCCGAAGCGCTGTGCCAGTTTGCGCCCTATGATGCAGCCGCGCCGGTCATGCAGCCAGTGCTCCTTCTGGTCCGAGGGCAACATGATCTCGGGATAGATGTCGAGAAACTTTGCCGGCTCGGTGGCGAAGTTAGCAAAGAAGTTCTTGGGATCGCGATAGATTCCCCCAAACCAGGCGTTCATCACCGTCTCCTGCACTCCCGGGACGGCCTCGATTTTGGCTTTATCCGCCATCGGCAGGTTGTAGACCAGGCTAACGGCATGGCGGGTGACCAGGCGCGAGGCGTTGCCGGCGTGCAGTCCGAAGTTCACCGCTTCCACCACCGTCTGCAGCGTGCAGAAGAGAAAGATGCAAACCGACATCGCCAGCACCGTCGAGAGGGTGCGAATCCAGTTGCGGCGCAGGTGCTTGAGGATGAGGGGTGCGAATTTCATAGTAGTAGCGACGAGCAATTAGAAGCTATCTCATAAATCGTCTTTGAAAGGGCACGGCTTCAGCCGTGCCGTCCACGGGCGCGAAAAATGTGGGCTTTAGCCCCTGAGGAAAATCGCGGTTTACCGATCTGGTTCATTTTGAGATGGCTTCTAGCAATTAGTACTTGGCACTTCGCACTCTTCAGCTGTTAAGCGCTAATTGCTAGGTGCTAAGTGCTAACTACTCAGCACTCCCTTGTCCAGGTGATGCTGTACGTGCGCCCGCACAGCGGCGCGCGGGTCGTGCGTCACCATGATGATGGTCTTACCGAATTCCTGGTTGAAGGTTTCCATCAGCGTGAGGATCTCCTCTGCGCTCTGGTGGTCGAGATCGCCCGTCGGCTCATCTGCCACGAGCACGCTCGGGTCCGTGACGACGGCGCGTGCGATGGCGACGCGCTGCTCCTGTCCGCCGGAGAGCTGGCGCGGGTAATGCTTGGCCCGGTCTTCCAGGCCGACCAGGCGCAGCGCCGTCATTGCCCGCTGGCGGCGTTCGCTTCTGGAGAGCGAGGTGAGCAGCAGCGGCAGCTCGACGTTCTCCAGCGCGTTGAGTACCGGAATCAGGTTATAAAACTGAAAGATGAAGCCGATATGGCTGCTGCGCCACTTGGCCAGATCGCTTTCCGACAGCGGCCCCAGATCGATGCCCGCTACCGTGATGTTTCCTGAGGTGACGCGGTCGATACCGGCGATCAAGTTCAGCAGCGTGGTCTTGCCTGAACCGGAGGGCCCCATCAGCGCCACAAACTCGCCCTGCGGCACCTCCAGGTTGATGCCCTCAAGCACCTTGATCTGCAGGCTGTCGCGCTGATAGTACTTGTGCACGTCCTGCACGCTGACAGCAGTGGTACGGCCGGCGGTCTGTGTAGAACTCATTAGGTTTCCCCGCTACCCCTTCACCCGGATCGCATCGCCATCCTTCAGTTTTTGCGGCGGGTTGTTGACCAGGGTCTCCGAGCCCGCCAAGCCCTGCTTCACGATGATCTGCCCGTGCAAGTCTGCGCCCGTCACCACCGGCAGGGCGCGGGCCTTGTTGTCCTCGACCGAGAACACTATCGCCTTGCCATCGCGCGTGATCACTGAGTCTTTGGGCACGGTTACGATACGCTGCGGCGTTGCGCTCTGCGTCTTTTTCTGCGGCTCAAGGAAGGTCACATTGCAGCTCATCTCCGGGCGCAGGTACTTGTCTTTGTCCAGGATCGACACCTTCACCGTCACCGTAGCTTTGGTGCGGTCGGCGGTGGGAATCACCTGCCGCAACCTGCCCCGGTAAGTATGGTCAGGAATCGCCTGCACCTGGATCTCGGCAGGCTGGTTGGGCTGGAGCTGTCCGACGTTAGATTCGTTCACATCGACCTCCGCTTCCAGCGAATTCATGTCGGCGATGGCAACGATTGCGCCCGAGGAGGTCGAGATGTTCACCCCCGGCGGAATCGGCGCGACGCTCTCTCCGGCTTCGGTCATCTTCTTGACCACGATACCGGAAAAAGGCGCGCGAATGGTGGTGAAGTCCAAGTTTGCTTCCTGCACTTGCAAGTTGGCCCGGGCCTGCTCGATGGCCGCCTTTGCCAGGTTCACCTTGGCCTTCGCCGCATCCAGCGCGTCCTGCGAGACCACCTTCCCGCGATAGAGATCTTCCTGCAGGCGCTCCTGGCGCTGCGCCTCGGCCAGGTCGGCTTTGGCATATTCGATGTCCGCCTTGGCCTTGACAATCGCTGCAACGATGTCACCGTTGTCCAACGTCGCCAGCACGTCGCCAGTCCTTACCACGCTGCCCTCTTCCACGCGCAGCTCCGCAATTCGCCCCTGTATTCTCGACGACACCACCGACTGCCGTCGCGCCACCAGATAGCCGGAGGCGGTCAGCATGGGTGTTCCGGCGTTGGACCCGCTGCTTTCCACCGTGGGACGAACGATCTCCACCTCCACCGCGCCGAACACCGGCCGCGCCTTGGCGAAATAGAATCCGCCCACCACCGCCGCTGCGATCAGCAGTAGCAGTACCAGCGGCAAGCGCCAGCGTCCGCGGCGCGGCGCCTCGCGGTCGATGTGCAGCGAAGCCAGATCTTCCTTCAGTTCGCGCATAGCTGTCCGCAACTGAGGTCTGTCAGCATGAATAGCATCCGATTCTTACAGTAAGTTTAAACGAGCCGAATCGATTGCGCCGTCACAGGGGTGTGTTCCGGCGCTTTCGCAGAATGGTTTCAGAGTTGCTATATCCCCGCCTGGAAAGGGCACGGCTTTCACAGGCCGCTGAAAAACTCGTTCTTGGGAGAACATGAGTCAGGGCACGACCTTGGTCGTACCGAAAAGCCCTTTATTTTTGTGATCTCGAGCGGCCTTCAGGCCGCGAGGGAATCTGCTTTTTCGACTTTTTCAGCGGCTTGTTTCAGCCGTGTCGCCAGGCACGGAGATGTAACCCGCCTTCAGGCGCTGAGGGAACGCTTCCATCAACGGCTAAAAGCCGTTCCAGCGCACGCCGTTACGGCACGCCTGAAGGCGTGCCCTTTCAAGACAGGCTACACCTACCTGGAAATTCTCTAACGCGGGGAGCGGTATGGACCCGAAGTGGCGGCACGGTGTTCATGCCCCAGCAGAGATGGCAACCCATGCCGTGAGAAGAACTCTTTGATGTCGGGCCAGAACTCATTCAGGATGTTGGTCTGGGCAACCGCTCCCAGACCGTTTAGGGCGTTCTCCACCGTGCCCATGGCGGTTGGCCGGCGATACGGTATGTAGGCGTTGGAGAGCCCCGCCAGCGCGAACTGGCTGAGGATCACGGAGGAGTTGAAGACGGCGCGGCCATCGTCGCCGCGGCCGATGAAGACGCGGCTGGCGGCATAGGCTAGGCGGCCGGAGATCGCGTTCTGATGCGAGCGAAAGTAGCGCGGGTCCTGGTGCAGCAGCGTGGGGAAGACAAAGCCGCCGATGAAGGCTGCACTTCCCTCGCCCGCGGCCGCAGCGCCCAGGCGCTTGCCGTACCCTTCCATGCCTCCGCCAAACCGCGGATACGCTCCTGTCGCCTGCGAGATCAGCGAGTCGGAGAGAATTCCCAGGGCAAAACCGGCGGAATGCGTACTGCGGAGGAACTGGTCGAACTTGCCCCAACGGCTCAGCGGAACATACAAGGGGGCATCCGGCAGGCGCTGGCCGGGAGCAAAGTTCCGCGCCATCTTCACCATATTTTCGTGGCTGAAAGTTCCCTTGATGGCGGCAGCGGTGAACTGCAGACGGCCGAAGGCATAATCGCTTTCCGGCACCACCACGGCCCGCGGCGCAATCTGGGTACAGACCGCGGCCGGCCCCTGGGGCTGCACAGCTTGGTAGAGGGAGGCGCTCCACGGCAGGCCGGAGATGCCCGCAGGATCGGTGGATGCTATAGCGCGTTTCGCCGCAAAGACTATGCTCCGCGAGACCGCCACCTGCGCCATCGGCGGGGCTGGATTCAAGGCCGACAGTGTCTGCTGCGCGGCCACTGGGGAGCAACACGCTCCCAGGCACAGGCAAATGGCCGCTCGCAGCTTCATAGCTCACCCACAGCAACTTTCGGCACGCGCAGTAGGTAAGAAGTAACACGAGGCAGAAAGGCTGTTCTACCGCTGGCAAATTAATTTTTGGCTTTTTGGCAACCCTTGCCGGTGAGTGACCACTCCCGGATCAACTCTGCCGGGAAAAGGAACCACCTTTGCCCCCGGCTGACGCTAGGCGAAGCCCCACGCTCCAGATATGATGTCGGCATGGCACAACGACTCAGGGTTGCCGCAGTGGTTCCGCTCTCCCTGCTGATTGCGCTGCTCGGCGGATGCAAACCCCGTCCCAAAACAGCGGTGGTGGTACACGTACTTCGCAACCTGAGCTCGCCCTACGGAAGCGAAATGGACCACCGCATCCTGGATTTTCAAGGCAGCAATCCCCGCCTGTCCTCCGGACAGGCCATCGTCGTCCAAAGCGAAACCGGCGATTACAAGGACATGCTGCAAAAGCAAAGCAGCGCCAGCGAAGGCGTGCAACTGATCGTGCTGGATTCGCCCGACGACGCCCAGACCAATCCCGCTTTGCAGAACAGCCTGACGCACGCCGTCAATATCTGTGCCGGAGTAAAGGCCTGCCCGGCCAACATCCCCGCCATCATTCCGCCGCAAATCAGCGGCAGGGAGCGGGAAGCCGCCAAGGCCTTCCAGGACTTCCTGCAGAAGACGCCGTAAGAAAACTGGGAAGAAGCGGCGTTTACTGGCCGCTGAAAGAAGCTGTCTTTTTTCCCCCTTTCCTGCCGGTGTGGGCGCGTCGGAAACAAACAGGCCGGCTGTGACCGGCCTCACTGCAATCCTGCAGCCGCGCCAAGGATGATAGGAGCATGTTAGCCATCACTGCTCCTTCTCCTGTAAGAACCATATCGAGTTTCCCTGAACTGCGGCGATGCGCCCAGCCCGACCGTCCCCTACGCCTGGCAGTAGTCGTAGCCAATGACGAGGTTGCGCTCTCCGCCGCCGACGCCGCCTTGCGCCTGCGAATCGCCTTCCCGGTGCTGATCGGAGAGGAAACGGCCATTCGCGCCAAGCTGGACGCTCTCGGACTCAACGCCCTCAGGAACCAGGCGGAATTCATCGATACCCAAAGTGCAGCGGCAGCGGCGGTGCAAATGGCGCGCGCGGGTGAGATAGATTTGCTGCTGAAGGGCCATCTGCGGACCGACGAACTTCTGCATGCGGTGCTGGACAAGTCGACTGGTCTGCGCACCGGGCGTCTGTTAAGTGATGTTTTGCTCTATGAAGACAAGCTGGCGGGCGAGACCCGGCTAGTGGGCATCAGCGACGGCGGCCTCAATGTGCTGCCGGACCTGGAGCAAAAGAAGCAAATCGTGCACAACGCAATCGAGGTCCTGCGCTGCCTGGGACTGGCGCGCCCCAAGATCGCCATCATGAGCGCCACCGAGGCGGTCAGCGAATCGCTGCCCTCCAGCGTGGATGCCAGGCGGCTCTCTGAAATGGGCGCAGCGGGCGACTTCGGCGAGGCGGAGGTCTGCGGGCCGCTGGCGCTGGATTGCGCGCTGCTGGAATCGGCGGCGCGCGAGAAAGGCATCCGCCACCCGGTGGCCGGTCACGCCGACTGCATGGTGATGCCCAATATCGAGGCCGGCAATCTTCTGGGAAAGTCGGTCAAGTATCTGGGCGGTTCGCAATGTGCGCACGTCGTTGCCGGCGCCACCGTCCCCATCCTGATTCCATCGCGCGTCGAGAGTGTGGACGACAAGGTAAATTCCATCGCCCTGGGGGTCATCTTTGCCGGCAGCCGAATTCAGAATCCTCGCAATTAATCCGGGTTCCACCTCGACGAAATTCGCGGTGTACGCCAACGAGCGTCCCAGCCTGGTGAAAAACCTCCGTCACTCCGAGGCCGAGATGGGGCCCTTCCGCGGCCGCCCCATCCTCGAGCAACAGCAGTTCCGCGCCGCCCAGATCGAAGCTGCGCTGAACGAGGCCGGGCAGCCGATCCGCGAGCTGCACGCCGTCGTCGGACGGGGCGGATTGCTGCCCCCCCTGGCCAGCGGCACCTACGCGGTGAATGAGGCCATGCTGGAGGAGCTGCGCGCCGCCCGGCGCGGCGAACATGCCTCCAACCTCGGCGCCTTTCTGGCGCAGGCCATCGCGCAGACGGCCGGGGTTCAGGCCTACGTGGTCGATCCCGTCAGCGTCGACGAATGGACCGCGTGCGCGCGTCTTTCCGGCAGTGCACTGCTGCAGCGCCAGTGCCTCTCACACGCCCTGAACTCCAAGGCGGTGGCCAAGCGCTATGCCGGCGAACAGGCCCGCGCCTACAAATCGCTGCGCCTGATCGTGGCGCATCTGGGCAGCGGAATTTCGGTTTCGGCGCACCAGGGCGGCCGCATGGTGGACGTAACCAACTCGCGCGAAGAGGGCGCGTTTTCTACCGAACGCGCCGGCACCGTGCCGGTGATGCAGTTGGTCGACCTCTGCTTCAGCCGGAAGTACACCCGGCCGGAAGTGGAGGCGCTGCTCTTCCGCGAGGGCGGGCTGTATTCCTACCTCGGCACCAAAGACTTGATAGAGGTAGAGAAGCGCATCGCCTCCGGGGACGCGCGCGCCCAAGCCGTCTTCGACGCCATGGTCTATCAGATCGCGAAAGAGATCGCAGCCATGGCCACGGTCCTGCACGGGCAGGTCGACGCCGTGCTGATCACCGGCGGCATGGCCCACTCCGAGCGTCTGCTGGCGGCGCTGCGCGAGCGCATCGCTTGGATTGCCCCCATGGCTCTCTATCCCGGCGAGGACGAGCTTCAGGCGCTCGTCGAAGGCGTACTGAGGGTGCTGCGGGGAGAGGAAAAAGCAGTTTCCTTCGGCAGCTCCTTGGCCACCTGCCCATAGCTGGAAGCTGCCGCGGCCTTATCTACGCGGTTGGGCAAAGTGAAGGTGATCGAGTCGAAGGTATGGATCTTGGGCGCTCCGTCGATCGTCTTGGAGAGGATCTTCAACACCCGCGGATAGGCGCTCAGCCTGTACGCTTCCGCATCCCCCGCGTTCTCCCAAAGGCTGATGGTGATCCGTTCCAGACTGCCGGGATTGGCCAGCATCACCAATCCGACGAACCCCTCCTGGCTGCGCATTAAGGGCAGGACTTCGTTGTCGAACGTCCACGTGAAATCGGAGGAAACGCTGATCGACTTGAGGCGGAAAAACGATTTGCGTGCGAACATAGAGCACCTACCCGGGATTAGTTTCTTTATCTCGCGTTTGCGGCCAGCAGGCAGTGATGGCACTCACAGGTTGCGGTGATGTGGCCGTCTTTGGCACATGATCGGCTTGCAGGAGCGCAGCCCGGACCTCGAATCGGCGTGGCGGCCCCGGGCTATGGCATTAAGATCGAAGCATGAAAAAACTTCGCGTAGGGGTTCTGTTTGGCGGGCGCAGCGGCGAGCATGAGGTGTCGCTGTTGTCGGCGGCCTCCGTGCTCGACGCCATCGACAAGCACAAGTACGAAGTGGTTCCCATCGGCATCACCAAAGCAGGACGCTGGGTCACCGCCGCCCATGCCGAGCGGCTGCTGAAGGGCAAGCTGGACGTCGCCGAGCCGCGGCATCTTCGTGCCGGTGATCCCGAGACTACCGCGGCCGCGGCGGTGCTGGCGCGCGGTGAAGGAGTGGTGGTGCCGCCGGTGCCGACCCCGGACCACTCGGCGCTGCTACCCTTCGAGACCGACGCCCACCAGCTCCGGGCCGCGGTCAATCCCGTCGACGTAGACATCATTTTCCCGGTACTGCACGGCACCTTTGGCGAAGACGGCACCATCCAGGGGTTGCTGGAGTTGGCCGACATCGCCTACGTCGGCGCGGGCGTGCTGGGCTCCGCCGCCGGCATGGACAAGGACGTGATGAAGCGCCTCTTCCGCGATGCCGGCCTGCCCATCGTCAAGCACGTCACCCTGCTGCGCAGCGCCTGGCGCCGGCAGCCGCAGAAGGCCCGCAGGCAGATCGAAAGGGCGCTGAAATATCCCGTGTTCGTCAAGCCCGCGAACCTGGGCTCCTCGGTGGGCATCAGCAAGGTGCACGATGCGAGCGAACTGGCCGCCGCCATGGACGAGGCGGCGCGCTTTGACCGCAAGCTGGTGATCGAGGCCAGCGTTGGCGGCAAAAAGGGCAAGGCGCGCGAGATCGAATGCTCGGTGCTGGGCAACGATGACCCGATCGCCTCCGTGCCCGGCGAGGTGGTGCCTAGCAAGGAGTTCTACGATTACGCCGCCAAGTACCTGGAGGAAGGCTCGGAGCTGATCATTCCCGCCAGGCTGACGAAAGCCAAGCGGACGGAAGTGCAGCGGCTGGCGGTGGCCGCCTTTCAGGCGGTGGAATGCTCCGGGCTGGCGCGCGTGGACTTCCTCATGGACCCGCGCAGTGGGAAGATATACGTCAACGAGATCAACACCATTCCCGGCTTCACCTCCATCAGCATGTATCCCAAGCTGTGGGCGGCAACGGGCATTCCTTACCCCGAGCTGATCGACCGGCTCATCCAGCTCGGCCTGGAGCGCCACGCGGAGAAGAGGCAGAACCAGTACAGCCGATAAGCTCGCAGGGCTAGAGCGGTTTCAGCGTCGCTGTATCCGGCCTTGAAAAGGCACGGCTTTCACACGCCGCTGAGAAAAGTTCGTTTTCGAGCGCTGTGAAGGGGCGCAGCTTTAGCTGCGCCGTTCGAAGTCGTTTGTTTTTATCATTCCGAGCGGGCTTCAGCCCGCGAAGGATCTGCGTTCCGCGGCCTGACACCGCGAGATCTTCCCGACATCACCCGCCCCTGCTAACCCTTCTTGCTTACCCCCGTCTATCCCCACAAGCAGGGAGCGATGCTCATGAGGGGCATGCGGGACGTTCCACTCCGCTAGGTCGCATGCCCCCGGCACCGCTAATCGCCCTCCTTTATCTCCTCTTTCGCAACGGAACTTGCAGGCGCTCCTTCTCGTATCCTTACGAGGGGGGGCACTGTGAGTAACAAGGCGCTGCTTCTACTGCTCTGTATCCTGTCCTTCGGGCTGATGGCGTCGGCCGACGAGTGGAACAAGACCTACCAGGTGGGCAACAACCCTAGCCTGCGGGTGGACACCAACGATGCTTCCATCGAGGTGACCCGCGGCGTCAGCAACACCATCTCGGCCCGCGTGACCGCTGAGGGTTACACCATCGGCAACTCCGGGGTTCGCGTTACGGAGCGCCAGGATGGCGATAAGGTCGATCTGCAAATTCACGTCCCGAACCAATGGGGATTTCACTTCAGCATGCATCAAGGCGTACGGGTTGAGGTGCAGGTCCCGCCGCAAGCCACCCTGGACCTGCGTTCCGGTGACGGGCACATTCAGGTGAATGGCGTCTCCGGAGAGGCGCGGCTGGACACCGGCGATGGCCACATCACGGTGCAGAACTTCACTGGCGACCTGCGCAGCCACACCGGCGATGGCCACATGAACATCGACGGCGTCTTCACTGACCTCGACCTGCGCACCGGCGATGGCCACATCGACCTGACCGTACGTCCCGGCTCCAAGATGAATGGCAGTTGGCTGGTTCATACCAGCGACGGCCGCGTACAGGCGCGCCTGCCGCAGGACCTGGCCGCCGAGCTCTACGCGCACACTGGGGATGGACATATTCAACTCGATCTGCCGGTCAACGTGAGCGGCTCGGTGGAGCGTACCCGGGTTCGCGGCAAGCTCAACGGCGGTGGCCCGCTGCTGGAAATCACCACCGG
>DATJAI010000003.1:0-16935 GCA_035516415.1 Binatia bacterium
AGAGTACGGGACCCTCGATTCTGTCCAGGAGCGAAACGCCCCTGCCACGCCCGGCAGGGGCATTTTTATCTGGGCTCCAGCGCTGGTTGACTTCCCGAATCTGCCCTCACACCGCGCCTCCCTGAAACCGATTCAGCTCCGTACGACCGAAACAGAACAATCCGGCTTACTGCCGCCGCACATAACTGAACATGTAGTCGGTCAGCGGCGGGTCGGTGGTGATGGGCACGGAGGTCTTCAGCGAGTCGGTCAGGTTCGAAGGCGCCGCGCCGGGAAGGGCTTCGTTCGTAAGGAGAAAGCCGCCGGGCCTCAGCATCGTGCCCAGATTTGCCCGCGCCAGGGACTGCTCCAGGCCACCGTAGTAGACAAAAATGTTGGTTCCGATAATCAGGTCAAACCGCCTCTCCGGCGGCAGTGAAAGGGTCTGGAAGACCACGTTCATGTCGATCGGAGTGACTCTCCTCACGACGGAGGGACGCACGCTGATGGCACGATTCCAGATGTCGGAAGCTTCCTCCGGAACGGGAATCGCTTTGGCAGGCTTCCCTACCTGGCTGCCCAGCTTCTGCCAGTACTCCAGAAAGCCGGACTTGTAGGTATTGCCCCAGCCATCGGACGGGCTGGCGAGGAGCTGGATGGTGTAGGGCTTGCCGGTAGCGGCATCCCGTCGCGCGCGCTCCAGATGCCGGTTTACGCGCGAGCTGATGTCGAACGTGTAGACCTCAATCGTGTCCGGATCGGCCAGTCCCAGCCGTGCGAGACTGTCCACGACCGCAAACGGCTGCGTCGTCTGCGGAGGATAGAAATCGGAACCGGCTTTCTTGTTGACGAAGTCCAGCCCCGGTCCGACGATGGCGACGCGATGCACGCTGCCGGGCTTCAGCAGGCCCTGGTCCATCATGTGCCGCAGGGCAAGATCGATGGTGTAGTCGGGATAAAGATTGCTGTCGGTCGAGATGCCCCGGTCTTTGAACGCCTGATAGGGGTTGGCCTTGGCCTGGCGTTTGTCGCGATCCACGTCATCGCGTAACCGCGCCAGATTGGCCAGCAGATATGCCTTGACCTTCTTCTGGTCTTCCACAGCGTTGAGGCTGTATCCCTTTCTCTGGAGCAGCGCGCGCATCTCCAGCATGCCCTCGCCAGGATGCGACGCAGCCAGTGCCCTGATGAGATCGTTTGCGCGTCTATCGGCGATGGCATCGACAAAGCTGCTGTGCCCGTATTCCGCCAGATAGTCGTAGGTGATGCGCGGTTCCTTTGTGTAGGTGACACCGAGCCGCAGCAGGTTGGTCAGCGTGTTCTCCTCACCCTGCTCGATGCGCACGCGGATCTCCTTGTCCTGATTGCGTACCCACTCATTCCATGCGGCTGCCGTCGCCTGCCCGGAAGGCTTCAGCTCGGCCGGAAGCGACTTCATATAGGCATTGAGCACCGGCTGCGCCGCCGAAAAGGGGACAAAGTGCGGCGTCTGGCCCGCGACATGGCTAACCACGAGGCTGCAGAAGAAAACCAGACCTGCGACGCCATTGATTCTGCTGTTCATGGTTTTCAACCTATCCTGCCCATTACCTTGGCCGCGCATAGGTGTACATGTACTCCGTATCCACTGATGAAACGACAACCCTGGTCTGTAGTGAATCGGTCAGCTTCGAGGGAGCGGTGGCGGGCAGCGATTCATTGCTGATGAGAAATCCTCCCGGCCTGATCATTGTCCCCAGATTCGCCCGCGCCAGCGACTGCTCCAGGCTGCCGTAATAGACGAAGATGTTGGTCCCAATCACCAGATCGAACTGCTTCTCCGGCGGGAGGGCTATGGTCTGGAAAACGACATTCATATCTTCGGAGATGACGCGCATTACGACAGGCGGCCGCACGCTGACGGCGCGGTTCCAGATGTCGGAGGCAGCCTCAGGCACGGGAATCCGCGTCGCCGGTTTGCCGATCTGATCGCCCAGCTTCTGCCAGTACTCCAGAAAACCGGCGGCGTAATCTTTGCTCCACTGATCGGACGGGCTCGAGAGTAACTGGATGGTGTACCACCTGCCGGTCGCAGCTTCGGCCCGCGCCCGCGTCAGATGTTTGTTGACGCGCGAACTGATGTCGAAGGTAGTCACGTCGACGGTATTCGGATCGGCAAGGCCAAGCCTGGCAAGAGTGTCGATCACGGCAAACGGCTGCGTTGACTGGGGCGGATAAAAATCGGAACCGGAGTTCTTGTTCACGAAGTCGAGCCCCGGACCGACTATGGCAACCCGCCGGACGCTTCCCGGGTGAAGCAGCCCCTGCTGCATCATGTGCCGCAGGTGCAGCTCGATCATGTAGTCGGGATAGAGATTGCTGTCGGTAGAAATGCCACGGTCCTTGAACTGCTGCGAAAGATTGGCTCCCTTCCGGGTGTAAATTTCGGCCTCGGCGCGGATGACCTCATCGCGCATGCGGGTCAGATTGCGCAGCATGTAAGCCTTCAGCTTCTTCTGACTTGCAGGCGTCCTGAGGCTGAAGCCCTGCTTTTCCAGAAAGGCACGCATTTCCCTCATGCCTTCACTCGGACGGGGAGCGGCAAGAGCGTGGATAAGATCGTTGGCGCGCTTATCGGCGAGCGAGTCGACGTATTTGTCGTTTCCGAAGCGCACCAGGTACGTGTACGTGATTCGCTCTTCCTTTGTGTAGGTGACGCCCAGCCGCAGGAGATTGGTCAGGGTGTCTTCCTCGCCGCGCTCGAGGCGCGTGCGGATCTCCTGGTCCTGATCACGCACCCACCTGTCCCAGGCGGCGGGGGTGGGCTGCCCGGAGGGCTTCAGCTCCGCAGGCAAGGAACTCACATACGCGTTCAGGACGGCCTGGGCCGCAGAGAAAGAAATGTATTGCGGTGCCTGGGCAACCGCGCAGCAGGAAACAAGCATGCACACGAATGACGACAGAAACGCCGGGCCATATCTCCTATGCATTTTGATCGCTTATTCGGGCATGCTCCGGTGCAGAAGGCGGGAGTTCTCGCCGCCGGCCAGGGTTGAAGCGATCACCACGGGCCTTCTCCACCTGGACCAGTAGAAGACGGGCAGTCCGGCGGCGATCAACAGGCAGCCCAGCAGCGCGGTCTTCGGGGCTCCCCAGACGGTATTGACCACGATGGCAGTGCAGGCGATGACGAACACCGCGGGCACCAGCATCTTCAGCCACAGCTTGGGATAGAGCCGCAGCTCGCGCCGGCGGGCGACAAAAAGCCCTGCCACCGCCGCGCCAGAGGACAGCAGGATCATGAAACCGGTGTACATCATGATCTGGTCGAAGCCACCCACCAGCACCAGCAAAATGCTCCATAGCGCCTGCAGAGCGATGGCCAGGGCCGGCGTCCCAAAACGCGGACTGATACGGGCAAAGCCGGGAATGAAGGCCCCATCCCGCGACATCGCGAAATAGACACGCGGCCCGGCGATGCTCATCGCGCTGATCGAGCCCAACAAGGCGACAAGGATTGCAGGGGTCATGAAGTTCTGTCCCACTCCAAACAGCGCGTGGGCCGCTACCGCGCCGATATTGTGGGCATCCTGCATTTGCGCCGGGGGCACCGCATACAGGTACAACGCGTTCAACAGGACATAAAGGACAATGATGAGCGCAGTCCCGATCAGGAGCGCGCGGCCGATGGTGCGCTCGGTATCGTGCATCTCCTCCGCCACGTAGGAAGCGGCATTCCATCCGCTGTAACTGAACATGATGGGAATAAACGCCAGCAGCCAGTTCACCGGACGCAGCGGCGCGTCTGGCGAATGAAAATGCGACCACGATCCGGTGCCGATCGAAAACCCCAGTGCGCAAAAACCGGCGACGATGCCGAGAATCAGGAAAGCCAGCGCATTCTGCGTGATCTTGCCCGCACCGAAATTACACGCATGCAGCACCGCGAAGGCCGCGATGACGAAAACCGCTGTAAGCGCCCGGGGGGAAACGGTAACCGCGCCTGCATGAAAACCGAACGAAAGCAGGGAACGGTCCGACGCGAGTGCGGGAAAATACTGCCCGAGGTAGCTGGCGAATGCGACCGCCCCGAACGCCACCGCCCCGGAGAAGCCGGCGATCAGCGACGTCCATCCCGAGAGGAAGCCGGCCGTCGGCCCGTACGCATTGCTGAGGTAAACATATTCACCGCCGGCAGAAGGCCAGCGTCGCCCAAGTTGGGCATAAGAAAGGGCGCCTGCCAGGGCCAGGGCGCCGCCGGCAATCCAGAGCGTCAGGTAAATCCACGGTTGCGGCGCCAGCCTGGAGATGCTGGCAATCGTGGTGAATACGCCGGCGCCGATCACATTGGAGACGATCAGCGCTACCCCATCTCGCACCCGAAATGAGCGGCGAAGCCGATTGCCCGGCGCGCCGGCGACGGCGCTCCTGCCCGGCGGACAAGCGGCTGCACCGGCAGGGACTGGCTGGATGTGCGCGGGTGATTTGCCCATGCCTCGCACTGCTAAGGACAGATTCGGTTCCTCAGTGACATACACTGTACAACAGTTCGGCTTCTCTGGACATAGCGAGGCCGTTCACAAGAAGTCGGGATGAATAAAGGAAAGCCTGGAGGCTGGTTCATATCACCTGAATGCGCGCGCGGTGTCCTGGAGCCGAGGCCAGCCTCGCGTCGCGAGTGAGCAACGTCGCCCCGAGTGCCTCGGCCAGCGAGACATACAGTGCGTCGTACGCAGTAAGGTTGTCACGCAACTCCCATACACGGCGCAGCAATGGGGTATGGCCATACCGGCGGATGCGAAGATCGAGCAGGTCCTGCAGGGCTTCTTCAGCACGACGAGCGACAAGGATTCCCGTCGCCACGTAACGCCGCAACACCTGCGCAACCTCGGCATCAAGCAGATGCGGGGCATGCAATGTCTCCCCCGAGCGCAGAATCCTGCGGTCGATCCTGAGCCCCGCGGAGGAGTGGAGCAGCCATTCGATCATGGCTGATGCATCGGGAACGATCACCGCGCGTCCCGTTCCGCCCGCACCGCAACCGCAGCCGATTCGGGAAGCTCAACTGGTTCACGCGTCGCCAGTCTTTTCTGCCATTCCCGCAGAGTGGGGCGCTCGCTGATTTCGCGCAGCTCCGCCAGCAGGTAGTCTGATAGCGACATGCCAGCCATTGCCGCGCGCGCTTTAAGTGTGCGATGTAAGGCGTCCGGCACATTGCGAACCTGGATCATCTTTGACATGCGGGCAGCATACTTGCATGTGCATCACATGTCAAGCTGGTCCGCGTGCAAAAAATGCGGCTCCTTGCGGAGCCGCATTCCTGGAAAACGCCGGTGCTTCTAGTGGGCCTGCACCGCCTGCAGCAGATTGATCAGGCCGTAACCAAAGGTGTTGTCCTGCAGAAAGCTTGGACCCAGGCAAAAGCCGAATGCCTGCAGACTGACCAGGTGCTGGGCTGTGTGCTCCAGCAGAAACTCGGTGGAACCCACATTGCCAACGAGGCTGGGTTTGGCCTGCCAGATGAGGGTAACACCGCCGGCCACGTGCGGGGCAGCCATCGAGGTTCCCGACCATCCCGATGAGTAGCCATTGCCCGGCACAGCGCCCCGGATATTCTCACCGGGAGCCGACACATCCGGTTTCGTGCGATGGCTGCCATCTACGGTCACCGGGCCGCGGCTGCTGAAGCTGGCTATGTTGTTGCTGGAGTCGAGCGCTCCCACCGTGACCGAACTGGCATAAATGGCGGGCGGATATTCGATGGTTGAGCAGGCAGGACCGTCATTTCCCGCGGCCATAGCGGGGACAATTCCCGCCGCGCGCACGGCATCGACGATGCTCTGCAAAGTGCTGTAGTCGCAGCCTTCGCTGGGCGGGCACACCCAGGAGTTATTGATCGAATCCGGCGCTTTGGTTGGATCGCCATGCTGGGGATCGTTGATGGGCCAGGGGGCGATCATGAACTGGAAGCACTCGGTATAACGCGAAGGCGAGCCGGTTCCGTTGGCATCCATGTTGCGGCAGGCGATCCACTTCGCGCCCGGCGCCACGCCGATCTGGTTGCCCTGGCCGTCGTCGCCGACCATCTCGCTCACGGTGAAGGTGCCATGACTGTTGGGATCGGACGGAGAGGTGGTGTGGTCCACGGCGTCGTCCCAGTTGTAGTCGTGGTCAGCCTGCTGGCCGTTCCAGCCGCGATAGTGGTTGATGAGCGCCGGGTGGTCCCACTGCACGCCGGTATCGGCTCCGGCGACAACCAGGCCTTCACCGTGGTAGCCGAGGTTCCAGACATCAGGCGCATGAACACGCTGCACATTCCATTCGATCCCCTGAGTCTGGAAGCCGGTGTTGCTGCCGCTGCCGGAGGGCAGCGCGGTGCGAACGTAGGGGTTGGCGTCGATGCGCGCAACGTCGTCGCGGCTGGCGAGCGCTTCCATCAGGCTGCGGTCGCCGGTCACCTTGATCATGTTAACGATGAAAAAGGACTGGTACGGCACACCACGCTGCTGAAGCATGGCGAGGATAGGACCCTGGGTGGATTGCGCCACCGAACGAAGGGTATTCACCACGAACTGGCCTTTTTCAGCCTTGGTGGGGAGGTTATATGCGGGACTGAGGTCGGCCTGGCGGGAAAGCACAACCAGAGCTTCGGTTGAAGCTCCGTTGGCGGTTTCCGAGAGCACGCGGGTGGCAATCTTGTCGGTCGGGTCAGAGGACCAGCCAGGCTGTACCAGCACAGCGCAAAATCCGGCCAGCACAGCCGAGAACAGCAGTTTGCGAATTGTCATGAGATTTTCTCCGATGGTCACATTGTCGTGGGTGGCAGCCAGGACGTCCGTGCACGCCGGAAAGAGAGCCAACTCGCGACGGGAACGCAGTGGTTATGATACTCCGTGTCAGCGGCGGAAGAAGCCGCAAACCGCGCAGGTTTTCCCCGCTTTTCCCGGTTTTGACTCACAAATCTCTGTGATTGCGGTCACAGCCGCCCTGTCCTGCCTCTGGCATAAACGAGGACATGACCAATGTGGGCGCGCAATGTAGTTTCCTGAAAGGCTCCGTGGAGCTGAAAAAATGCCTGCAGGCGGCAGGCAGGAAAGAGCGCTTCGGCGCCGGCCAGATCCTGTTTCGGGAAGAAGATAACAACTTTGGTGTCTTTCTGCTGCTGAAGGGAAAGATCCGCATGGGAGTCAGAGGCCTGCCCAAACTCGATCGCCTCTTCTCCGCCGGCTCGGTGCTGGGCCTTCCTTCGACTTTTACGGGGCACCCGTACAGTCTGACGGCCGAGGCGGTTTCCGAGGCCAACGTCATCAATGTGCCCCAGGAAGCGTTTGTGCAGTTGATGCGTGACCGGCCAGAGCTTTGCCGGGAAGCCACCGAGATGCTGGGGCGCGAGGTTACCTACATACAGCGGGCGCTCGCCGAGCGGCGCAAGCAGGCAGACTCCAAACGGATCGCGGCCAACGAACTGGCCGTCGTCATGTAGCGGGTTGCGGGCTACTGCGGCAGGCTATTCCACCTCAAAGTTCGCGGTGCGCACCGGCGTAAATCGCCCGGTGGAGTCCCCCGCTCTCACTTCCAGTTCATAAGAGCCCGGCGGAAGCTTGTCGACAGGCAGCTTGAGGCCGACCGGCACAACCGGACTGCCGGGTTTTGCCTCCGGCACCGGCCCGCCGGTTTCCAGCTTCTTTTCGCGGGTCTTGCGGTCCAGCACCACCATCTGCACACCGACCTTGGGTGGGTTTTCGCCGCTCAGCAGCGGATCATAGATTTCCGCGTAGAAGACGGCGAGGTCGCTTTTTTTGAAGTGGTCGTCACCAGCAGGAACAATCTGTACTCCCTGCGCGACCAGCGGAGTGCGGTCTTCCAGCAGCGCAGCGTCGAGACTGGCCGCCATCTGGCTCAGGGGATGAAGTTCCTTGCTGAGGGCGACGGCGCTCATGCTGAACTGCCTGGCATCGTAGCTGTCCACCGCGAGCGGCATCTCCAGCTTGCCGACGCTTGTGCCTCCGGAGGTGAAGGCGACTTTCAGGGTGTAATGGCCGGCGGCAATCTCGAACTGGTTCTCGTACTGGTAGGGCTTCTTTGCGAACTCCTTCAGCTGATCTTTGTCTTCGAAGTTGAACTCCACCTTATCGCTGAAGCGCGCGGCCACCGCGCCACCTTGGCCATACGCAAGTCCGAGCAGGTTGATTTCCGCGTGCTCCTTACCCTTCTGCTTCTCGAAATGGATGGCGCTGGATGGAATCTCGATTGCCAGGTTCACCCGGGCGGTGTTCGGCGAAATATAGAACCAGGGCGCCAGCATGGAAGCGGCGACGTTTCCCGGCTGCGAGCCGCTGGCCTGGTTCTCCAGCTGTTTTTCCACCGGCTTCCCGGCCAGCAGGTCCGCGGGCCTGACGTTGCAGTAACCGCTGCGGGAGCGGACGACCGTGCCGCTGCGGTCGACCTTCACACGCAAGGTGTGGCAACTGCCCTCCTCCGATGCCGGAGGGGCATAGCCCAGAACGTAGTACTGGGTCTGCTCCTGGGCGATCTTCTGGAGTCCGCCGAGCAGATCGTTGGAGTTTACGATGACGAACCCGCCGGTGCCGACGGCCAACTCATACAGGACCTGCTGATTGCCGGTGATATCGGTGACAGTGGGAAGGATCTGGCGCGACTGGCTGTAAGGAGCCACGGGAAGCGGGTTGCCGGGCGCCGCACCTCCGCCCGTACGCCCCGCAGCAGAACCCGTGCGTCCGCCAGTCCCGGTTCCTGCTCCGCCCGTACCATGGCCGCCGCCGGTACCCCCTCCGTGTCCACCACCTCCGCCACTTCCGCCGCGCTGCACGTAAAGCAGATGTGCAGGCTCTTCCCCGGCTTCCAATTGCAGCACGGCAGGGACAAGCCGGGGCGCAGAATCAGGCACGCTGCTCCACCCCATCGATGCCAGGAGCTGTCCCTGTTGGGGATCCCCGAGCTGCGGCTCCGGCGCAAAGCCCAGTGGGGTGATCAGCCCGCGAACGTCAATGGGGTAAATGGCGACGTTGGCCTTGTTGCAGGCGTCAATAGCCGCCGTCAGCTCCGATTCGCGCTGCGGCATGTCGGGATCGGTGGGATTCATCGGAAATCCCGAGGAGAACAGGACCAGACTCTTGCGTCCGGGCACGGAAGCCATTCCCCTGGCCAAATTACGCAAGGCCAGCAGCAGAGTCCGCACCCCGAAGTTGGCTTCGGCACTCACCAGTTGCGGTATGCCCGCAACGGGAGCCGGAACCGGCTGTGAAGCCGCCGTCTCGGTGTTCGGCGCCACCGCCGAGAACTTGAGCGTGCGCACGACCTGCTTCAGACGTTCCGCGTCCGAGGTGAAATTCTGGGCGATGCGGAGCGAGCCGCCGAAATCCACGACGGCGATGTAGCGGTTCGCTCCGGTGTTGGTGTCGAGGAACTTCAGAGCGGCATCGCGGGCCTTGGCCTGATCGCTGACGTTCATCGTGGAATTGTCGAAGAACAGCACCAGGTAACGCTTGCGATCGGCGGCAGCCGATGCCTCGGTTTCCGAGGAGAAGGTCCTGACCGGCTGCTCCCGGTTATCCTCCCAGACCTTAAAGTCCTTCGCGGTGAGGTCGCGAATATAGTTGCCCTTTTTGTCAGTGACGACCGTATCGACCAGAACAAGGCTCGTCTCTTTCGTGATGGTGGGCAGCGATTGCGAGGTCTGCGGCTCGGGCGGCTGTGCCTGCGCCACACAGGCGGCGCTAAAGGCTAAAAGAAAACTCACCAGCAAAAGTCGCGATGGTTTCATACTTCGGCCTCACTATGGAATTTCGACGGCGCTGTTTTGCGCCGCCAGCTGCCCGTCCTCGCCGCGCACCACCAGTCGCACGACGTAGCTTCCCGGCTTCACGTCAAAACTGCTCTTCAATGTTATGCCCGAGCCCAGGCGGCTGGCCAGAGTTGCGTCCTTCAGCCGCAACTGCACCAGTTTCTGCGTCCCGCTCAGGAAATTGCCGTTGCGATCAAACAGCGCCGAGACGACGGTCATGTCGTTGCTGTTGCGTCCGTCCACTTTGCGGAAATGGACATGTCGAATATCCATGCGAACCACAACCGAGAGCTTCGCATCCTCCTGATCGGGCTTGAAGAACCGGGTGTAAAGCTCCACCGGAATGTCGCGCACCTCTTCCTGGGAAAAAACCTCATCCTCGATCGCCTGTTTCGCCTGCTCGGAAGGATTGCCGGACCCTTTGGGGGCATAGTAGCCCTTGCGCGCCTGGATGGCGCCGCTGGCCGGCGGCTTCAGTGTGACCTTCAGCTTGTGATAGCGGCCATCGAGCTTCAGGTCTTGCGGCGAAAAAGCCAGCAGATAGGAAAACTCGGGCGGCAACGCCAGGCGGCGAAAGCCCTCGTCGAGATCGTTGTTGTTGTGAAAGAAAGTTCCGCCGGTCGCGTCGGCCAATTCGGCCAGAACGTTCTGGTCCAGGTCCTGTTCCGCGGTCCTGTACTCCTGCATTTTGCCCGCCGTCAAAGGACCGGCAGGCCGCTGCTCGCTCGCGTCCGGCAGGTTGGTATAGAGACCACGCGCGTCCAGCGTGTTAATGACGACATTGGAGTGCAGGGCACGTTCGGCGGCTTCGGTCTGCCGCTGCAACTCATCCCGGTTCATGAAGCCGGGGGAGACGAGGATGATGGTGCGCTGCCCGGGCAGCTCAGCCATTCTGCGCACCACAGTTCTCAGCGCACCAAGCGCAAGCCGGACCTCCTCATCTCCGATGGACAGTTCACGCCGGGCATAGGCGCGAATCTCGTTCGAATCGAGGGCGAATCCGCAATCCGAGGCGTCCTGGACTGCGGTCTGCGTCGCCTGGAGGTCGTTCTTGTTGGCTATCAGGTCGGCCATGTAGTAGGAGATGTTCGGGCAAGGCGTTGTACCGGTATTGTCGAGCCCGCGTGGAACGACACGATTCAGGGTCGCGGCCAACTGGTCGCCGTTGCCGGTGAAGTCGAGCTGTGTCTGGCCGGAGGTCGTGAAGATGGCCGCGCGGTCCTCGGGGCGCAGCACCCGCAACTGTTTCAGTGCGGCATTTCTCGCCTGCGCCAGATCGGAGAACTGAAGGTGAACGTCGTCGAACAGATAGGCGACGTAGCGCTCGGGCATAGGGGGCGGCGGAGCCGTAATTCCGGAAGGGACTTCAGCGGGAATTTCGGGGACCGCTTCGCGATGAATGACGGGCTTTGCTTCCGCCTGCTCCGCGCTAAACTTTGTGATGTTCTGAGGCTTGCCATTGTCGAAGAGCTGGAAATCCTGCTGCCTGAGATTGCCCACGGCATGTCCGTGCGCGTCACGGACCACCACCCGCACCTCAACCAGGTTGACCTTCACTTTGAATGTCGTTGGCTCGTCGCGTGCGCTGATTTCGGGAATACCCTGATTGGAAGCGGCTGATCCCGTTTCCGCCTGCGCCGCGTTTGCCTGCGCCGTTGCCTGGCCAGGGAGCAGGAGAGCCACGACGAATGCAAGCAGCACAAAGGCCGGCCGGTAGGAAGGAGAGCCGGGCGGACCCGCGGCGCAGTTTCGGGATTTATCAGCTGCTATCATCTTCGCTCGTCAACTGGCGCGATGCGGCGCATATCCAGTTTGCGGCTGGCGAATCCGTCGGAAATGATATCGCGATTAGCGCCCGGATTGTCACAGCAGGAGAAGCGATGAAGGCTGGCATAAAGTGCCGAACGGCCTTACGGCTGCTGATGATGCTCATCGTCGCGATGCTAGGGTGGGCGCTGGCCGGTCAGGAGGGAGAAGGGCCGGTTTCGATTGGCGGAGAGCCGGTCGTCATTCTGCAGCGGCCTTCCGTAACCGACAGCAGCAGGCCGCAGTTTCTGCAGGCCATTGTGCTGCCCGGACGCGGCATGGGTGTTCTGCAGATCCGGGCATTTCTTCCCGGCAAAGGGGAAATCGAGCTGCTGAGCGCTCCGCCCCTGCCGCAGGCGAAACAGTTGCTGGACAAGGATGACGACGAGTTTGGCAACCAGGTATTCAAGATCGGAGGCGCAACCCTGGTGCCTTTCGCCAACCGGATTCGCGGCAAGGTGGCTCCGGACGGGAAGACAATCACTGCGACCGTTGCCAGCAAAATCGTGAAGCTGCCCGCCAACTGGAGCGGCAACGAGCCGGGAGCGGAGAGGCACGCCATCCACGGCCTCATGCGACGCTCGCGGTTTCAGGACGTGGTTTTGCATAACGGACCTCAGGACTCCAGTGTCACTGCCGTTTTGCATGCCGGGAACTTCGATGGCCACTGGCTCTCGGATACGGATGTGCAGGTGGAAACAACTCTGAGCCATGAAGCGTTTGAGATGACGGTAACGGCAAAGAACGTGGGGCACCAGCCGCTTCCCATGGGGATTGGCTGGCATCCTTATTTCCTTCTGCCCGGCGGCGACCGCCAGCAGGTAAAACTGCACTTGCCCAGCCGGACACGCTCGGTGATGAATAATTACGACGATACTTTCACGACCGGGGAGCGCGTGCCGGTCAACGGAACGCCCTACGATTTTTCGCCATCCGGCGGCAGGCCGCTGGGGATGCAGTACCTGGACGATAATTTTTCCAGCCTGGAGTATGACGGCCGGGGCAGGACCGTTTCCGAAATCGTTGACCCGGCGGCCAAATACGGGCTGCGGCTGATTACCCTTTCGCCGCAGATCAGGTCCATTCAGGTGTATGCTCCGCCGCAGAAGAATTTTGTTGCCATTGAGCCGCAGTTCAATTTACCTGATCCTTACAACCGTAATTGGGGGGATACGAACACGGGCATGGTCCTGCTGCAGCCAGGACGATCGGCTACGTGGCGGGTACGGCTGGAGCTGTTCACGCCGAAAGAGTAGGTGAGCCATGCATCGGCTTGCGATCAAGACACACAGGAAGCGCGAGATCCTTGACATCACACAGAAGCTGGAGGCGGTCCTGTGGAAGCACTATGCGGAGAAGACCGGCATCTGCCAGCTGAACCTTCTGCACACCACGGCCGCTCTGACCACCGCCGATCTGGATCCTGGCACCGATCTCGACATGCTGGACGCCTTCGACATCATGGTTCCCAAGCTGGACTACCGCCACGAACACAACCCCGAGCACGTGCCCGATCACATCCTGTCGGCGCTGATCGGCACGTCGGTAAGTCTGGCGGTGGAAAGCGGTCTGCTGCTGCTGGGGACGTGGCAGCGGGTGGTGCTGATCGAACTGGATGGTCCGCGGGAACGCGAACTGGTGATCTCGCTTGCGGAAACCGACTGAGGGCGCCGTCGCGCGCCTGACTGCCGGATGGAGCGCACCTTCAGTCGTTGCCCGCCTATGCCGAGCTGCCATGAGCAGGGCGAATATCTTCGGAATTATTTGCGGCTATGGTGCAACCGGCAGCGCCGTGGCCAGCGAGCTTCTGAAGTCGTGCGATGGCGAAATCCTGATCGGCGGACGCGACCTGGCGAAAGCGAAGGCGCTGGCAGCGAAGCTCGGCAGCAGAGTGTCGGCGGCGTGCGTCGATGTGTTGGATGCCCTCTCCCTGGACGAGTTCTGCGGCCCATGCCCGATCCTTATCAATTGTGCCGGACCAGTGATGCAGCTGCGGGACTGCGCAGCCCAAGCGGCGTTGCGAAGCCGCTCTCACTGTATCGACCTCGCAAGCGTGACCTTTGTGAAGGAGCGGATGCTCGCCCATGACCGGGAGATCGTGGAACTGGGGCTGTCGTTCGTGATCTCGGCGGGGTGGATGCCGGGTCTGAGCGAGCTGCTGCCCGTCTATGCCCACGCCCGGGCGAGGGCCGGGATGGACACAGTCGACTCTGTGACGATCTATTTTGGCGACAGCGGCGAGTGGTCAGCCAATGCCTTGCGCGATGACGTCTGGTATATCCGGAAGGCCGGATTTCGCTCTCCCGGCCACTTTCATCGGGGTGAGTGGGTGCGCGTCAAACGGACTGAGGCCTCTCGCACGGCTGATCTGGGTGAGCCTGTCGGCCGCGGCCGGTTCCTCCTGTTCTCCGATCCCGAACTGGACGAAGTAGGACGCCGCCTGAAGGATTGCGATGTCTTCAGCTATTCGTACCTGTCGGGTTTTCGCAGGGTATTGGCCGCCACTTCGATTGCACTGCTGCCCCTGCCTGAATCCGTTGGCGTTCGCCTCCTGAAAAATATATTTCGGAGCAATCGTCTGCCCATAGACGGCTTTGTCGTCGCCCTGGTAGCCGGCCGCTCCGGGGGTCGCAAAATCGGGTTTACCGCACAGATTGTCTACCGGCAACGCCGCGATTACTGGATCAACGGGCTTGTACCGGCTATCGCGGCGCGCATGATCGCACAGGGTAAGTCCGTCAGCGCTGGGGTTCACTACCTGGCTGATGCGGTGGATCCGACCACCTTCATGGCGGAGTTGAGAAACGCCGGGGTGGAACAGACGGAAAGATCCGAAGTCGGCGAATGAACGTCGAGCAGCAACTCCGGCATCCGGGGTGTTTTGTCGGCTGGCGTGAGCTCAGCCGAAGCTCTGATACTCCTTCCAGAACTCAGACCAGGGCAGGCGTGGCGCGCCGCACAGGAAGATGTCGGGATGCGCCTGGCTCTCCTCGTTTTCGACGCCCCGAGAATTGCCGTTGTGTCCGGCCGGCCGGCAGCCAGTGAACGTTCTGTCCACATACCTGCGCGACAGTCCTATGACAATCAGCGTCGAAGGCGGCGGCGTGGGATAGCCGCGCAGCCAGGCGGAGTTGGTCCCGCTGATGGGCGGAGGCAGATGGTAGGCCCGCCCCAGAATTTCGATTGCGCCCTGCTCTCCGTAGTTTCCCACCACGATGCCCACGCTCTTCTGCTCCTCCGGCGGCAGCGCATCGCGAATCTCCACCACCGTCCTGACCAGCTGGTTCCAGCCGATCTCCTCGCGCAGGTCGCCATTGTGCTTCAATGCGAATTCGCAAAGCGGACCGTTTGAGGCGAAGGGAATGATTATGGCCGCGAAGTACAGGCCGCAGGCTGCCAGGCCGGTGAAGAACACGCCCGCAACGGCACGGCGCCACGGGCGCGACAGCGACGCCAGCCAGCGTTCGCCCGCCGCTGCGCCTCTGGCCATCAGCATCGGATAGGCTGGGGCCAGATAATAGAATCGCCCCTTCGAGGCGAAGAAGATGAGGAAGGGGATCACGTACATCCAAGCCAGCATGCGATAACGCCGGTCGCGGAAAAAACCGACCAGGCCGGCGATCCACAGGGGCGTGGAGAACAGATTCGCGCAAATCAGGAACTGATAGCGGACGTAGCCTTCGGCCCTGCCCTCACCGACATCTCGCGTATGAATGTGCTCGAGGAAATGCAGGGAGATGAAGCTATGTCGTACCTGCCAGATCAGGTTCGGAACAAAAATCAGGAAGGCAATCGTCACGCCCGCCCACAACCAGCCGGAGCGCAGGAAACGGCGTGCCGGCGTCAGCACTAACCCGCCGAGGACACCGGCGAGGAAGAAGCACATCGTGTACTTGGTCAGCAGACCCACGCCTGCGGCGGCGCCGATGGCCAGCCACCAGCGCGGGTCCTCCGTCTTCAGCAGGCGAATCAGGAAATATGCAATCAGCATCCACCATAGGTAATCGAAACTCGAATACTGAAACTCGGTACCCTCGAACATGGGCAGCGGCGAGAGCGCGACCGCGAGCGCAGCCGTAACCTGGGCCAGCCGGCCGCCGCCCAGTTCGCGCGCCATTAAGCCGGTCACGATCACAGCCAAAGCCTGGGCGATGACCGAGAACAGCCGCAGTCCGACGAGCCAGTGTCCGAAGAGCGCGAGACTGACACGTTCGACAAATGGGGTGAATGGGGGGTAGGCAACAAAGCCCCATTCCAGATGCAGCGCATCGCTCAGGATCTGAAGCTCATCGCGATGAAAGCCATAGCGGTTGTTGGTCAGCAGATGAACGAGGGCGACTGCGGACGCAATTGCCAGCAACAGGAGGGTATGGTTGCGAGTGCGGGTGCGGCTGCTTTCCAGGCTGGGTTCACTCCTGAGCTGCATGGGCAGTGTTCCTCGTGACAAGCTGCTCGTTGCATACGTACGTGGAAGGCGATGCGCGGGTTCCAGCGCGTATACTATCGCCCCATGCCAGAGAAGAAGAAATCCCGCGCCGGCAGCACTGCTGCGAAGCGAAGCAGGGGCCCGAAAGACGTGGCGGAATATCTCGCCCGTGTCCCCGAAGCTGCTCGCAGTAGCTTCGCCGAACTTCGCGCGACGATCCAGTCCGCGGTCCCGCGGGATGCGATCGAGATCATCAGCTATGGGATTCCCGCGTTCAGGCGTGGAGGAGTGCTGGTGTGGTTCGCTGCCTTTTCGAACCACTGCAGCCTATTTCCAACTGCTGCGATCATTGATGAATTCAGGGACGAACTTGAGGGCTTCTCCACCTCCAAAGGGACCATTCACTTTCCTGTCGATAAGCCGCTGCCGACGGCACTTATCCGGAAAATCGTGAAGGCCCGGGTGGCTCAAATGGGGGATAGGGTGCTGAAGTAAGCTTTCTGCCTATTACGCAGAACGATGCGAAGAATTCTGGGGACGCGGGCAGCCATCTGCACTGCGGAACGAGCTACGCTACCTGCGCGCTGATTTCGCCCGCTCGACGTAGCGCAGGGTCCGGACATCCACGCGCACCATTTCGCCGGGTGCGATGAACAGCGGCACGCGGATCACCACACCGTTTTCCAGGGTGGCTTCCTTCAGGGTGCTGTCCTGTTGCGCATGTGCGACGGGAGCGGTATCGGCGACACGCGCGTCGACGATGTCGGGGAAGACGATGCTGATGGGCTGCTCGCCGGAGAACTCCACCGGAATCTGCATTCCCGGCTCCAGAAACTTCTCGCAGGAGCCGACGACGGCGCGGGAGACCTGGACCTGCTCGAAGCTGGCGGGATCCATGAAGGTGCAACCGTCTTCGTCACTGAAGAGGAACTCCATGTTG
>DATJAI010000004.1:0-13130 GCA_035516415.1 Binatia bacterium
TCAAGCTTCTTTCCCTGCGTGCTGAACCTGGGCAGATGCATCAGCCCCCATCGGTGCAACTTGAACTGCAGCGAGGTGGCCAGCACACCGAAGCCGTACTTCACGCTGCGGTGGAAGTTGATGGAGGACGCCTCGGCAAAATACCTGGTCGGGCAGGAGACTTCACCGATGCGGAAGCCGAAGTGTACGCACTGCGCCAGCATCTGGTTGTCGAAGACGAAGTCGGGAGAGTTTTCCATCAGCGGCAGCGAGGTCAGCACATCGCTGCTGAAGGCGCGATAGCCGGTGTGATATTCCGAGAGCTTGACGCCCAGGAAGATGTTCTCGAAGGCGGTCAGGAAGCGGTTGGAGATGTACTTGTACAGCGGCATGCCGCCGCGCAGGGCCTGGCCGCCGATAATGCGCGAGCCCAGCACGACGTCATAAACCCCGTAGGCCACCATGCTGGCCATCGCGGTAATCAGCAGCGGCGTGTACTGATAGTCCGGGTGCACCATGATGACCACATCCGCCCCTGCAGCCAGCGCCTCGCGGTAGCATGTCTGCTGGTTGCGGCCATACCCGTAGTTGCGGTCATGAACATGGACCTGCAGGCCGAGCTTGCGGGCAACCGCCACGGTCTCGTCCTTGCTGTAGTCGTCCACCAGAATGCGGATGTCGACGATCTCGGGGATTTCCCGGACGGTCGCCTCCACCGTGCGCTCCGCATTGTAAGCGGGCATGACCACAGCCACGCGCTTGCCGTTAATCATGGACTTTTCCCCGGTAAGTGCTCCTGACATGATAACCCGCCCGCCGGCATTCACGGCCTCTTTTCGGCAATTACCGGCTGACTGGCTCCATACGGGACGAGCCCGGCTCTCGGCCTCTGCTAAGCTGAACGCGCCTTCATGCCTCCTGTCTCAACCCTCGTAGCCGCGGCCGGGGCGCTGCTGGCCGCCGCCGGAGCCGTCTATTTCGGCATCTCGATCTGGGCAGTGAGGCGCTTCTCCGCCGAGCCCCGGCCGCCCGAACAACGGCGGCTCACTCCACCCGTCAGCATTCTGAAGTCGCTGAAGGGGGCCGATCCGCACATGTACGCGGCCTTTCGCAGCCATTGTGTGCTCGACTACCCCGAGTACGAGGTACTGTTCGGGGTGCAGGACCTCGCCGATCCGGCGGTTCCGCTGGTGGAGCAGCTGCGGGAAGAATTTCCGCTGCGCAACCTGCGTCTCGTGCATTGCCCCGAGCGGCTTGGCCTGAACGGGAAGGTCAGCAACCTGGCACAGATGCTGCCGCAGGCGCGATACGAACACATCGTCATCAACGACAGCGATATCGTGGTGCCACGCGACTACCTGACGCGGGTGTTCGCACCCTTTGCCAGCCCCGAGGTAGGCATGGTCACAACGCTCTACAGGGGCGTGGCCGGAGGCACGGTTGGTTCGCGGCTGGAGGCGCTTGGCCTGACCGATTTCGTGGGCGGCGTACTGGTGGCGCGGGCGCTCGAAGGGGGCCTGCATTTCGGTCTGGGGGCGACGCTGGCCACCACGAGGCCGGTGCTCGACGAGATCGGCGGACTTGGGCCGCTCGCCGACTACCTTGCAGACGACTACGAACTGGGAGCGCGCGTCGCGGCCGCCGGTTACCGGATCGAGCTGGTGGACACCATCGTGGAAACGGCCCTGCCGGATTACTCCTTTGGCGAGTTCTGCGCTCACCAGCTGCGCTGGGCGCGCACCGTGAGGAATTGCAGGCCTGCTCAGTACGTCGGGCTGATCGTCACCTTCGCGGCGGCGTGGGGCGTGATAGCTGTCGTTACCGCTTCTTCCCGCTGGTGGAGCTGGCTAATTCTGGCCGTTGCCGCCGTTGCGCGCCTGACATCGGCCCTGATCGTCGGCCGAAGTGTGCTGAAGCACCGCCGAAGCTGGCGCGATCTCTGGCTGTTGCCGCTTCGCGACTTCGCGGGCCTCGGAATCTGGATCGCGAGCTTTGCCGGCAACAGGGTGGAATGGCGGGGACTGCGCTTCCGCGTGCGTGCCGGGAAACTTGAGCAGGCTTAATCGTGCGCCTGGGGCAGGCGATCGCGGATGAACTCGATCGATCTGTGCACCGGCAGGATGCGGCCTTCGTCGCCAAACTGATACAGCTCTCCGCGCCAGAAGAAGCGGCTGCCGCTGAAGCTCGCTGCCCAGGTGCAGAAGCCCAGCAGATCGCGCAGCGGGTAGAGCCAGCAGAGCCAGAGCGCGCGCCGGTCGCGTAGGATCGCCCAGCCGACCACCACGGCCAGCAGCATGCGGTTTAGCCATGACATCAGGAAGAGCTCCAGCCCCGCGTGCATCTGGGGATGTCCCAGTCCGAGCAGAAGGGCCAACAGTCCGAACGGGACCGCATAGGTCAGCCCGGAGCCGACGTGTCCCCAGGGGCGCGAAAAACGTGTGCTCTTCATCCACCGCAACTGATCGCCCAGGGTGCGTGCCAGGGAGCGGTCGGCCAGTACGTGTCCGACCTTGTAGTGGGAGAGCACGACCCGGTAACCGGCGGCGGCGACCAGTTTGCCAAGCACGAAATCGTCGGAATAGAAGTCGGCTGTCTCGCGCATGCCGCCAATCGCCTCGATGGCGTCGCGCCGGACAGCAATGGCCGCGCCCAGCGCGAACCTCATGCCTTCCATCATGTCGACCACCATCACGCCCGACGGCAGCTCGACCGACATGCCCAGAGCGTCCAGGTGCGACCAGAAATCCTGCGCGGGAATACCCTGATACAGGCAGGTCACGAGTCCCACCCTGGGATCCAGCAGCGGCGGCATCACGTTGCGAAGGTAGTCGGGACCGACCACAACATCGCTATCGCTGATGATCAGGAAGGAGCTGTCGCAGGCGGCGATCATCTTCGCCAGGGAAAAAACTTTCGCGTTAGGCCACGACGGCTCGCCCGAAATGATCACCCGCGTGCGGACCTGGGGATATCGGGCGCGCAGCTTCTCCACGATGCCCAGGGCTTCGTCTTCCCGGCTGCGCGCCCCGAAGAGGATTTCAAACTGGGGATAATCCTGGCGGAAGAAGCTTTCCAGTGTTTCCTCCAACCTGGGTTCCAGCCCATGTACCGGCTTGAGAATGGTGACCGCGGGCAGGGCGTCCGCCGCAACAGAACGTAGTTCCCGCTCGGCAGCGCGGGCGTTCAGCACGTAGCGAAGAGACGCCACCATCACCATGCCAAAAAACAGTGTGGAGGTGAAGGAGCCGAATACGGCTGTGTCCCACAACAATTGTCTGACAAAGTGCTGAAAATGTGCGGCACCCGCCGCAACCAGAAGTGTCGCGTACATGGGGATTATCATTGTACCCGTTCAGGGACGCGAGCGAAGTGACCGCCTCTCCTGAGGCGATCGAATCCCGATCCGCCAGCGATTCAGCCCGTCGAGAGCAACTGCTGCTCTAGGGCGAAGAAGCTGACTTTGCCGTGGATGCGCTTTTGGAAACACTGCTGCCGTGAGATTGTCGCGAAGTGGGGGCGGCAAATGCGGCCATAGCTGCCTGGCCTAAGCTGATGCCGCCGTCGTTGGCGGGAACGGCATGATTGGTCCAGATTTCCAGGCCTGAGTCCCGCAGCAGGTCTCGCACATCCTTCAGTAAAAGCTCGTTCTGGAAGACCCCGCCGGAGAGCACTACCGTGCCCAGGTGATCTACCGCAGCGGAGGACTGTGCCCCCGCCGGAGTGCAGAGTGCTCCTACTGCATTACACAGCCCCCGCGCGACTCCCCGCTGAAATGCCCGGGCAATTTCCTCCTGCCTGCGACCGCGCCTGCGGTCCTCGGCCACGGCCAGCAACAGCGGACGGAAATCAAGTTCCCCATCGACAAAAGGAAAGGGATAACCCGCCACATCCCGGCTTTTGTGAGCCAGAGCTTCGACCCACATTGCCGCCTGGCCCTCGAAGGTGATCGCTCGCGTGAAGCCCAGCAACGCGGCTGCGGTATCGAAGAGCCGTCCGATGGAGGTAGTTGTGAAACTGCGGACGTCCTTGTCCACCAGCTCCAGTGCCTGCCGGTATCGTGGCGGAAAACTGAAGGGCGCGGCGCTCATATCGGGCAAAGCTTCGATCTGCGCCAGGAAGCCTGCTGCCGCCTGTACCGGATGCTGCGCCGCGGCATCTCCGCCGGGAAGGTGCGCGCGACGCAGGTGGGCCACGCGCTGGAAGCCGGCCTTCACGCTTCCGGCGAAGAACTCGCCGCCCCAGATGCTGCCGTCGTCGCCGTAGCCGGTGCCGTCGAAGCTGACGCCCAGAACGGGCCTGTCCCACTCGCCGCGTTCGGCAAGCACCGAGGCGACATGCGCCCGGTGATGTTGCACGGCAATTTGTTCCGCCCCAGGCAGGCCGAGAGAATATGTGGTTGAGAAGTACTGCGGATGCGCATCGTGCGCCACCAGCAGCTCATCCCAGCTCACCTCATACATGGAAACGAGATCGCGGATGGTTTCCTGAAATGCCTGAAACGCCTGGTAGTGGTCGAGGTCGCCAATGTGCTGGCTGACGAACACCTGCCCATCCACCACCAGCGTCACCGTGTTCTTCAGGTCCGCGCCGGCGGCGAGCAGCGGACGCTCTGCCGGCAGAGTGGCCACCGCACCCGGGGCATAGCCGCGCGAGCGTCGCAGGATCGCCGGCCCAAAGGCGCCCACGCGCGCCACGGAATCGTCCACGCGCCGCGCGATGGGGCGCTCACCCACGAGAAACGTGTCGGCAACTCCGGCGAGCCGGTCGAAGGCGTCCTGCTCGTCGTAGGCGATCGGCTCGCTGGAGCGGTTGGCGCTGGTCATCACCAGCACCTCAGGCGCGCCGGCGGCAAACAGCAGATGGTGCAGCGGAGTGTAGGGAAGCATGATGCCAATTTCGTCGTTGTCGGGAGCCACGCCCGGCAGCTCCGTTTTGGCGGCAGCCAGCACGATGGGACGCGCAACCGAGGTGAGCAGCGCCTCCGCCTCCGGCGAGAGCTCGACAATGCTTCGCGCCACGTCCACGTCCCTGGCCATCACCGCGAACGGCTTCTCCTTGCGAAATTTCCGCTGCCGCAGCGCGTTCACCGCTGTGGGGTTGCAGGCATCGCAGGCCAGGTGATATCCGCCCAAGCCCTTGACGGCCACAATTTCTCCCTGCCGGAGAATCCCGGCGGTGCGCTGGATGGCGTCATCATCGCCGTTCGCGGGCTCGCCGGCGTTGCGCAGGAAATAGTGCGGTCCGCAGCGGGGACAGGCCACCGGCTGGGCATGAAACCGGCGGTTGCCGGGATCCTGATACTCGCCGTCGCAGTATGCATCCAGCGACCATTGCTTCATGGTTGTGTTGGGACGATCGTAGGGAAGGGCGACAATGACCGTATAGCGCGGCCCGCAATTGGTGCAGTTGATGTACGGATAGCGGTAGCGGGGATTGCTGGGGTCGAACAGTTCCTCGAGGCACAGCTCGCATACGGGCAGATCGGGCGAGATGCGCACCGTGGGCCGGTCGCGGCGCTCGCTTTCACGAATGGTGAATCCGCTGAAGCCCGCGGGCTCAACTGCCTGCACTTCCACTTCGGAGACATGCGCGGCGGGAGGAGCCTGGGTTCTGAGCGCTTCCACAAAGGCACACAACGCCTCCTCGGCGCCCTCGGCGTGAATGGCAACGCCTTCTTCGCCATTGAGGACCCAGCCGGCAAGTCCGTGCTCGTGCGCCAGGCGGTAGACGAAGGGACGAAAGCCTACCCCCTGGACGATTCCGCGGATGCGGATGGAACGCGCAGGGTTCATGCCGGCCTTCCCTCAGCGGAGTTGAAGACCTTTTGCCGACCCGTCCTCAGCACTTCCTCGCTCCCTTCTTCCGCTTAATGTTACATGCAGAAACACAGGCTCTACGAGCAGCCCCCGTCCGAGGTGCAGAAGCGTGTGCGAAAATCATGCTTCGGTGCTCAGGAGGATTCATGCGTGAAGTCATCGCGACCGATGCCGGCCCGAAGGCAATCGGGCCCTACTCGCAGGCCATCAAAGCCAATGGATTTGTCTTCGTTTCGGGACAGGTCGCCTTCGATCCGGCGACGCAGCAACTGATTGACGGCGGCGTAGCGGCGCAAACCGAACGCGTGCTGCAGAATCTGGCCGGCATTCTGAAGGCCGCGGGCAGCTCGCTCGACCGGGTGGTGAAGGCGGGCGTCTTCCTGAAGAATATGTCGGACTTCGCCGCCATGAACGAGGTGTACGGCCGCCATTTCACGCAGGCCCCGCCGGCGCGTTCGACCGTGGAAGTGGCGCGCCTGCCAAAAGACGTGCTGGTGGAGATTGACGTGATTGCGCTGGCGTAAGTCACACCGGACGCTGTTCGCACGCGTGCTAGACTTGTCTGTTTGCCCACCGTTCCTTACTCATACCGGGCGACGTGCGCCGGGTACTCAGCAGCCGGCGCCAGAAAGCCTTCCTCATGGCTGATACCATGCTCGCTGTCGTAAAGCCGGAGCCCGCGCCGGGCACCGAAATCCGCGAAGTTCCCAAGCCGAAATTCGGACTGACCGATGTTCTGGTCAAGGTGAAGGTCGCCTCCATCTGCGGCACCGACCTGCATATTTACCAGTGGGACCAGTGGGCGCAGCGCCGCATTCATCCGCCGCTGATTCCCGGGCACGAGTTCTGCGGCACGGTGGAGGCGGTGGGCGACGAGGTCACCAGCGTGAAGGAAGGCGATTTCGTCTCCGCCGAGATGCACGTGGCCTGCGGCAAGTGCCTGCAATGCCGCACCGGCGAGGCCCACATCTGCCAGCACGTGAAGATTATCGGCGTGGACGACAACGGCGCCTTCGCCGAATACGTGGTCATCCCCGAATCCAACATCTGGAAGCTCGATCCCTCCATCCCGCAGGAGTACGCCTCCATCCTCGACCCTCTGGGAAATGCGGTGCACACCGTGCTGGCGGGCGACATCGCCGCCAAAACCGTCGCCATTACCGGCTGCGGGCCCATCGGGCTGTTTTCCATCGCGGTGGCGCGCGCCTGCGGCGCGACCCAGATCTTCGCGCTCGAGGTCAACGCCCATCGCCGCAAAATTGCCGGGAAGATGAAACCGGATTTCGTGCTCGACCCGACGAAAGACAACGTCTATCAGATCGTCATGGACCACACCGGCGGCACCGGCGTGGATGTGGTGCTGGAGATGGCGGGCCGGAGCGAAGCGATTCGCCTGGGCTTCAGAATCCTGCGTCTCGGCGGGCGCATGTCGCTGCTGGGAATCCCCTCCCGGCCGGTCGAACTCAATCTTGCCGAAGAGGTCATCTTCAAGGGCGCGACCGTGCAGGGCATCAATGGCCGCCGCATGTACCAGACGTGGTATCAGATGACCGCGCTGCTCAAGGCGGGCAAGCTCGACCTGCATCCCGTCATCACCGACCGCATCGCCATGAAGGACTTCGCCAGCGGCATGGAGCGGCTGAAGACCGGCGAAGCCAGCAAGATCCTGGTGTATCCCAACGGGGCGCGGTAGGGCCGCCCGAATTACCAACCCCTCAGGCGCCAACACGCGTGATAAGACATGTACAAGAGGTACGTACAAGGGCCGAGTCTGTGAAAGGGCACAATGCTCTTCGAGTGGGACGAAGGCAAGGACAGACGAACCTCGCAAAACACCACAACTTGCAGGCCGACGCCTGGCCCGGAATGATGACGACAGGGACTTACCTGTTGCTGAGCGCTTCCACGCCCGGCAGCTTCTTGCCCTCGAGGAATTCCAGCGAGGCGCCGCCGCCGGTCGAGATATGAGTGATGCGGTCGGCCACGCCCGCGGCCTTCACCGCGGCGACACTATCGCCGCCTCCGATGATGGAAACGGCCGCGCCGTTATCGGCGACGGCGTGGGCGATCTTCTTTGTGCCTTTGGCGAAGGCTTCGATCTCGAACATGCCCATCGGACCATTCCACACGATGGTGCGCGCGCCACCAATCTCGTTGCTGAAAAGCTCGATGGTCTCGGGGCCAATGTCGAGCGCCATCATGTCGGGGGGAATCGGCTGACCTTCGCCGATCTGGCGGATGCGAGCGCCGGCTTCCGGCTTGTCCGCCACGACGTGATCGACCGGCAACAGGAACGTAATGTTGTGCGCCTTGGCTTCGGCCAGAATCTGCTTCGCCAGCTCAACCTTGTCGGCCTCCAGTAACGATTTGCCGATCTCGTGCCCCTGCGCCCGGAGGAAGGTGTAAGCCATACCGCCGCCGACGAGGAAGGTATCGACCTTGTCCATCAGGTGCCGGATGACACCAATCTTGTCGCTGACCTTGGCGCCGCCGAGGATGGCTATAAACGGCTTCTGCGGATGGGACAGAGCCTTGCCGAGATACTCCAGTTCTTTCTCCATCAGCAGGCCGGCGGCGTTTTTCTCCACGAAGTGGGTGATGCCTTCGGTGGAAGCATGGGCGCGATGCGCCGAGCCGAAGGCATCGTTCACGTAGAAGTCGCAGAGCCGGCCCAATTGCCGGGCGAAGTTGGGATCGTTGGCTTCCTCTTCCGCGTGGAAACGCAGGTTCTCCAGCAGCAGCGACTGGCCGCGCTCCAGCTTTTCGGACATTTCTTCGGCCTGCACACCGATGCAGTCCGGCGAAAAACCGACATTCTCGCCGCGGCGAAGGACCTCGTCCAGCAGAATGCGCAGGCGTTCGGCGACCGGCTTCAGGCTCATCTTGGGGTTGGGTTTGCCCTTGGGCCGTCCAAGGTGCGAGGCCAGAATCAGCCGGGCGCCGTGACGCAGCGCATACTCGATCGTGGGCAGCGTCTCGCGGATGCGGGTGTCGTCCATGACCCGGCCGTCATCGAGGGGAACGTTGAAATCGACGCGCATGAAAACGCGCCTGTTGTTCAGGGGAAGATCGCGGATGGAGAGCTTTGACATGGCTAACTCCGGCTGTCAGCCAGCGCCCGCCTTCAGCTGCCCGGGAGCGGCAGCGCCGGCGGCTCGCACCGGCCCTGACGAGAACTGGCGACCGCCAACTGTGTTACAGCCCTTTCTGCCCAAGATAGTGGATGAGATCGCGCACCCGGCACGAGTAACCCCACTCATTGTCATACCAGGAGATGACCTTCACGCAATTGCCGCCGACCACGCGCGTCATGGGAGCGTCGACAATCGAGGAGCGGTCGTCGCCACGGTAATCCATGGAGACCAGTTCCGCCGTTTCGTATCCCAGGTAACCTTTCAGCGGACCCGAATCCGATGCCCCTTTCAGGGCATTGTTCACTTCCTCTACCGTGGTCTTCTTCTCCACAAAGACAACCAGATCAACCACCGAAACGTTGGGCGTCGGCACCCGCATGGCAAAGCCGTCGAGCCTGCCCTTCAGCTCGGGAATCACCAGATAGATGGCCTTGGCCGCTCCGGTGGAAGTGGGAATCATGGAGAGGGCGGCGGCACGGGCGCGGCGCAGGTCCTTGTGCGGAAAGTCGAGGATGACCTGGTCGTTGGTATAGGAATGGATGGTGGTCATCGTCCCGCTGATAATTTTGAAGTTGTCGTTCACCACCTTGGCCACCGGCGCCAGGCAGTTCGTGGTGCAGGAAGCGTTGGAGATGACGTGATGCTTCGCCGGATCGTACTGCCCCTCGTTGACGCCCATCACGATGGTGATGTCTTCATTGGTGGCGGGAGCGGTAATCAGGACCTTCTTGACCGGCCCGCGGAGATGCTGGCGGGCCAGCTCGCCTTTGGTGAACTTCCCCGTTGACTCGATGACGACCTGCGCGCCCACGGATTGCCAGTCGAGTTTCGCCGGGTCTTTTTCGGCGAACACCCGGATGTTCCTGCCATCCACCTGGATGCAGTCGGAGCCGGCGGAAATCTTGTTCGGCAGGTTGCCGAGGATGGAGTCGTACTTCAGCAGGTGGGCCAGCGTTTTGGGATCCGTCAGGTCATTGACCGCGACGAATTCCAGGTTGGGATCTTTCAGCGCGGTACGAAGGACGTTGCGCCCGATCCGTCCAAAACCATTGATACCTACTTTGATTGCCATATTACCTCGTCACAATACGCGAAAATGGAATTACGAAATTGGCATTACGTTACCAGGTGATCCGGCTGATACGTGCGAGACAAAAATCGTAGCATCCGACCCAGGCATAGGCAATGCCGGTGATCACAAGGGCAGGGCGGGGCGGGTCACGGGCCGGCAGCGGGCAGGAGGCATGGCAATTGCTCCCGGCCATCGGGCCGTGTTACAAGAGCAACATGCGCAGATGGTCACGCGACCGCGGCCGGCGGCGCAAGCCGCAGGGGGAAAAGCCGGGGCAGGAGAATCCTGCGCCCCTGCAGCCCAGGTTTCCCGAGCCTGCCTCCCAGGGCGATGCGCAACCACAGCAGCCCGAATTTGAGGCGCAGCCGGAGGAAGCCGAGCTGCAGGAGGCGGCGCCGGCTGCCGAAGCGGGCGCAGGCCAGCAGCAGCTCAGACGCGATCGTAGCCGCCGTCGCGGACGCCGCGGCCGGGGTAATCGCCAGCCGCCGGCAAAGGCGCAGCCCCCGGTGCTGCCCGGACCGGGCGGTCCCACCGGCGAAGCCGCGGAAGCTGAAGTTCCGGCTGAAGCCGCCGAAACCACGCCCCCACCCGCTGTTTCCCCGAAGCAGTCGAAGGGCGCTGTCGTGCTGTCCATCGGTCTTCCCGGCTCGGGCAAGAGCACATGGTTCAAGCGCCACAATATTCTTCCCCTCTCCAGCGACATGGTTCGCATCCTGCTGTTCGATGATGCGACCGAACAGCGCTATCAGGACCTGGTGTTCTCCACCCTCCGCAGCATGCTGCGCGCCCGGCTGCTGGCCCGCCGTCCGTGGAACTACCTGGACGCCACGAATCTTTCCCCGCACGAGCGTCGCAGCTGGATCAAGCTGGCGCACGACTTCGGATATGAGGCACACGCCGTGTTCTTCGACGTGCCGCCGGAGGTCTGCATCGAGCGCAACCGCCGGCGCGAGCGTAACGTGCCCGAAGAGATCATGCAGCGCATGGCCGCCAAGCTGCGTCCGCCCAAGTTCGAAGAGGGTTTTGCCAGGATTACCGTGGTGCGGCTCAAGAAAGCGGAGCATCCTGACGACAGCGAGCCGCCGGCCGTGGTCGATGCGGAATACTGAATCCGGCGGGATTATACTGAAGGCCGCCGCTTCGCAGGATTGACCGCCATCGGGGCGGCAGGATACAGAGCGAATGTTTGAACCCGATTTTTCTCCTCCCGCAGGGCTGGAGCTGCCCTTATGGCGCTCCCTGCTGATCAATCTTGCTGACCGCTTTGCGCCAGAGCGTCACCCCCCGCTGCAGCTCACCTCGCGGCCGGTCGATGTGGTCCTGGCTGGCGACCTCATCCACGTGCCCTGGTATCGCACAATTTTCACCAGCATCGGCGACGTGCTTTCTCCGGAGAAGCTAGCCCCGCTGGAACTGGAGTCGCGGCCAGTTGAGGTGGGCGAGCTGCTCGCGGACGAGCTGAGCCACGGCTGGTGGAACTCGCTGCTGCAGAGCCTGCGCGACCGCCTCGCGCCGGAGAAGCTGCCGCCGCTTCCTCTGACCTCGCATCCGGTGCCCGGGTTTGGAGCGGAGTCGAACCTGCAGATCCTGGATTGGTCCACGCTCATCGATGGCCCAAAGCTCTTCCGGGCCGATGCTCCCGTTGCCGCCTCCGCCGGCCCCGGCCCTGGTTCCGGAGAGCCGGCCAGCGCGCCGCCCGATTCCGTGCCGCTCGATCCCGCCGTGCTGGCCGCTCGCATGCAGTTGGTCCGTGACATCGGACGCACGCGCTTTCGCCGCAGAATCTGGATTTCCCTGGCCGCTGGGGAGGCCGTTTTCCTGCTGGTGGCAATCTTCAGGTTCCAGTAGGCCGTGCACCGCAGGTGGGAAGGGCGGTCGCTGTGTTTTTGTTTTGCCATTGGTGAACTGCGTTGTAGGATTGATCTGCCTGGACGGGGCCGGACGCCGGCAGGCGCTCCGGCACAATCTGCAGAAACAGGGGGCACCTATTCGTGGCCATCAACACCAGCACGCGCCTGGTGCGTGACGTGGTGATTGTGGACGCCATCGGCGAGCTGAGGCTCGGCGAAGGCACCGACGTGGTCCGCAATGTGGTGCGCGGTCTGGTGGACCAGGGCTACAGAAATATCCTGCTCAATCTGCGCGATGTCCGTCACATCGACAGCGCCGGCGTCGGCGAGCTGATGAGCTGCTACACTACGCTGCGCAACCAGGGCGGCCAGCTCAAGCTGATGAACCTCAGCAAAAACGTTCACAACCTGCTCCAGATCACAAAGCTGTACACCATTTTTGAGGTCGAGGACGACGAGGCTGTGGCCGTGGCATCTTTCACTGTCGGAAACTCATGATTTCGGGCTGCCCGGCCGCGTTGTCACTCCGGGTGTCGTTTTCATTCTGAATTTCTGCGAGGCGACATGAGAGGCGATTCCAAAGTAATTGCATTCCTTAATCAGGTACTGAAGGCAGAGCTGACGGCCATCAATCAGTATTTCCTCCACGCCGAGATGTGCGAAAACTGGGGCTATGAGCGGCTGGCGAAGATCGTCCGCAAGGAATCCATCGAGGAGATGACCCACGCCGAAAAATGCATGGAGCGCATCCTCTACCTCGAAGGCACCCCCAACATGACCGATTATTTCAAGATCAACATCGGCGCCGATGTCGAGACACAGTTCCGCAACGACCTTCAGCTCGAGTATGACGCCGTAAAACGCCTGAACGACGGCATCAAACTCTGTGTGGCGCAGGGCGACAACACTTCACGCGACCTGGCGGAGCAGATCCTCACCGATGAGGAGCACCACATCGACTGGCTCGAAGCCCAACTGCACGCGATTGGCGAGATGGGCATAGGGAACTACCTCGCGCAGCAGCTCAAGAAGGACGACGACTAGGAGTCATCCGGATGTCAACCGGGCCGGGTAACCTCACAAACCGGTTTTGCAGGCACACGGCTTCAGCCGTGCCGGGGTAGTGCGGGCCTTCAGGCCCGCGTCACCGCCAAATTCCAAAAGTGGGCGGCTTCAGCCGCTGTGGTACTTCGTTCGCAGCTACGAAAACATCAGAGATGTACCTCAGGGACCACCCCAGATCGCGCAACAACGGCGCGATCCGGGGACCCCGGTGAAG
>DATJAI010000005.1:0-18999 GCA_035516415.1 Binatia bacterium
GGTATGGATTGCGGCCGAGGGAAGAGCAGAGGCGATCGAAAATTTCGGACAAACGGAACTGCATACCAACTGTTGACTCCACGAGTTTTTGGGAATTCGTGCGACCGGCCTCAGGACAATGACCGGAGCCAGCGCCGTACAGGTGAACTGTGGGTTGCCACGATTATATGGGGCTGGAGCGCCGCCAGAACGTGGCAACCGCGAAAACATTGGGGAAAATCGTCGTCCCCGGGAACCACCCTCCTGGTTCCTGCGAACCAGGTGATTGCCTGGGTTTCGGCCTTCCCGTATTGGCAGGGGTTTGCCTGAAATTTTCTTTGCCGTCGCTGCAGAAGGCTGTTGCCGCCCGCTGCGGCTGCCGATAGAAGCACCGGGAGCACGCATCAGCAGAAAGCTGGTGGGGCAGAGCAATCTGTCTTTGGGCTCTCAGGGAGGAAGGCTCAGCATGACATTACGAGCGCTTCGCGAGCTGCTGCGGGACGAATCCGGTCAGGACCTGATCGAATACGCCCTGGTGGCGGCAATTATCGGCCTGGGTGCGGTGACAGCCACGACCACATTGGCCGGGGACATCAGCGCTGTGTTCGGCAAAGTCGGTGACAAGCTGAACAGTTCGGTAACCTGAGGAGGGAGCGGAAACCCCGCAACCCTGCTGCCTGGCATCGGCTGTCGGCGCCCCCGCCGCTGTTGCCATCGCCGGATAGACCGACGCCTGGCGGCAATGCTCCAGCACCGGAAGCGGTTCTGACCGCGCGCCGCTTCCGGGCGCTCTACCTCCCTGCACAGAATTCCCCAGCATCCTCTCTACTTGTAAACCAACAGCTCCGGTGAGCGCAGGTTGCCGCGTTTCCACCACCAAAATGCCAGAACAGGGCCCCTTACCCAAGCGGCTGTTTGCTGGAGATTTGCCCTCTTCTGCCCTGAATTCTCCCCCGATTGGTGGCAAAAGATTCAGCTACAATGTGCAACGTCTTGCAGCACCCTTCCCAGAACAGGCCTGTTTTCGGGGAATTTTGCGGAAGTCGGATTGCACGGTAGGTCGTAGAGGCTGTGACCAGGCTCGGCTGCGATTCTGCGCCATCCTGGCCGCTGGAGCAGCTGATTTCCCCCGTCGCCTCTGCTATTAGCTGGCGGTGAGGGGATTTGTGTAGTTTTGGGGCGTCTGTGGGCCAGGCTGTGCAATGAAGAGGGCTGAGGCACCATTTGCAGTGCTTTGGCGGAATTCGGAGTTCTCTCGTTCTTCATTGGAGAAACTCTGCCGCGCCACGCGGAGCAATCCGGGCACGACTGCATCTCGGCGCCTCCAGAGTTCGCTTCCTTCAGACGAGGGCAGTTCTCTTCCACGCCAGCCGGTGAGAGGCTTTTTGCTCCGCGCGCCGGGGCACACAATCCCGGTTCCGGAGTTTGAGTACGGACTCGTAACGGAAGGCCGGTCACCCTGGAGGAAGGGGATATGCGCAGGCTATTGCTGGCGTCAGCTATCGTCATTTGTATTTGTGCGGCGGTTTCCGCATACGCCGACCCCATCGAATTCAAGTTGCTGGGCTTCGTCGGCGGCGATTGGCAAAACGGGTATCCCTATTACATCCAGCCTGTCAACGCCCCCGTCTTCAAGATCGACGCCGTCATGTGCGACGACTGGTTTCATGGTGGAACGATCGGCCAGGACTGGCAAGCCAACATCACGCAGCTGGGCACCGACAATATCTCGCTGACCCGCTTCAACCTGATCCCTACTTCCAGTGCTCTGGGACCGCTCACCCTGTACGACGAGGCAGGATGGATCCTGATGCAAACCCAGTCGCAGCCCTTCAGCGAGTGGAAATTCATGAACTATGCCGTGTGGCATATTCTCGATTCCGACGCGCCGCTGCTGGGCGACGCCGCCAGCTGGATAACGGCTGCGGAGCAGGAAGCGGCACAACATTTCCCCGGGGTTGACTTCAACAGGATCTACATCATCACCCCGGTCAATCAGTATGATCCAGATCCCCATGGCCCGCAGGAATTCCTCTATCTCGGGCAGGACAACATGGGTCCGGCAGGTCCGTGGGGACCGGGCCAGTCAACCCCGGAACCGGGCACGCTGCTGCTGCTGGGCACGGGCGTTGTGGGAATCGTCGGGCGAAAGCTCTGGCGCTGAATCGTCAGGCCGGCCGGCACCATGCTTCCCCTGACTCCGCGGGCTCCCCGGAACAGAATCCATCTTGCTCCCTGGGGCCTTTCCCGTCATAATTGGTCGTGCCCGCCTTTGTGCCCCACCCGGATTGCGCCAAAACGCCGGCGCACGGGGCTCCCCTCAAAATCCTGAGACTTTCCGGGACAGGCTGCTGGCGGCGCCAATCTCCACAACTGAGGAAGCGATGGCGGCAAAGTACATCTTTGTGACCGGCGGTGTCGTGTCTTCGCTTGGCAAAGGACTGGCGGCGGCTTCCATCGGCTGCCTGATGGAAAGCCGCGGGCTGAAGGTCACGTTGCAGAAATTCGATCCCTATCTCAACGTCGATCCCGGCACCATGTCGCCCTTCCAGCACGGCGAGGTCTTCGTTACCGACGACGGCGCCGAAACCGATCTCGACCTCGGCCATTACGAGCGCTTCACCCACAGCAGGCTGACCCGCGACAATAACTGGACCACCGGCCGCATTTACGAAACCATCATCGCCAAGGAGCGCCGCGGCGACTATCTGGGGAAAACCGTGCAGGTGATTCCTCACGTCACCAACGAGATCAAGGGCGCGATGAAGAAGGTGGCGCAGGATGTCGATCTGGTCATCGTCGAAATCGGTGGTACCGTGGGCGACATCGAATCGCTGCCCTTCATCGAGGCCATCCGCCAGATGCGCCAGGAGCTGGGCCGCGAGAACACGCTTTTCGTCCACGTTACGCTGGTGCCGTATATCGCCGCCGCCGGCGAACTGAAGACCAAGCCCACGCAGCACTCGGTCAAGGAACTGCTCAGCATCGGCATCCAGCCCGACATCCTGCTCTGCCGCACCGACCGCTTCCTGTCCAAGGACATCAAGGCGAAGATTGCGCTCTTCTGTAACGTCGCGAACGAAGCCGTGATCACCGCCAAGGACGTGGCTTCCATCTATGAGGTCCCGCTGGTTTTCGCGCGCGAGCAGGTGGACCGCCTGGCGCTGCACTACCTGCACATCGAGGCCCGCGAGCCTGACCTCAGCCGCTGGGAGGATCTGGTGCATCGCGTCTACAACCCCAGGGACGAGGTCACGATCGCCATCGTGGGCAAGTACGTCGAGTATGAGGACTCCTACAAGTCGCTGAAGGAGGCGCTGGTGCATGGTGCCATCGCCTATAACCTGAAGCTCAACGTTAACTGGATCGAAGCCGAGGGGCTGGAGCAGAGGGACCAGAGCGTGCAGGCGCAGCTGGAGCACGTGGATGGAATCCTCGTCCCCGGCGGATTCGGCAAGCGCGGCATCGAAGGCATGCTGCGGGGAATCCAGTATGCGCGCGAGAATCGGGTGCCGTTCTTCGGCATCTGCCTCGGCATGCAGACGGCGTGCATCGAGTTCGCCCGCAACGTCTGCGGCCTGGAGCAGGCCAACTCCAGCGAGTTCGATCCCGCCACGCCGCACCGGATTATCTACAAGCTGCGCGAGCTGCGCGGTGTGGAAGAGCTGGGCGGCACCATGCGGCTGGGCGCGTGGACGTGCCGGCTGGAGCCAGGCACCCTGGCGCACCAGGCCTATGGCCAGGCCGAGATCAGCGAGCGCCACCGCCACCGCTACGAGTTCAACCGCGAATATGAGGAGCCTTTAGTCGCGGGCGGACTGCGCATCAGCGGCGCCACTCCCGACGGGACCTATGTCGAGATTGTCGAAATCGCCGGCCATCCCTTCTTCCTCGGTTGCCAGTTCCATCCCGAGTTCAAGTCGAAGCCGCTGGAGCCGCATCCGCTGTTCTCGGCATTCGTCAAGGCCTCGTACGAGAACCGCCTGCGCCGCGAGCAAACCCGCCACGAAACTGATGTCGAGATGTTCCTGCGGCCGGAGAAAGTGAAACACTAGCTGCTAAGTGCTGATTGCTGATTGCTCCCTCCATTCCAAGTCGGCAATGTGACCATCGGCGGAGGACAACTCTTCCTCATCGCGGGCCCGTGCGTCATTGAGAGCGAGGAGCACGCGCTGAAGATGGCCGGGGCGATTGCCGCCATTGCGCGGCAGAAGAAATTGCCGTACATCTTCAAGGCCTCTTACGACAAAGCCAATCGAACTTCCATCCGCAGCTTCCGCGGGCCGGGCCTCGAGGAAGGACTACGCATTCTGCGCAAAGTGGGAGATACGACGAAGGTCCCCGTGCTGACCGACGTGCACGAAGCCGCCGACGTGCCGCGGGTCGCGGATGCGGTTGATGTAATCCAGATTCCCGCTTTTCTCTGCCGCCAGACGGACCTGCTGCTCGCGGCGGGCGGGAGCGGACAGGCCGTCAACATCAAGAAGGGCCAGTTCGTCTCGCCGTGGGACATGCGGCACGCGGTCGAGAAAGTTCGCGAGGCCGGCGGCGAGCGCGTCTTCCTCACCGAGCGCGGCGCCAGCTTCGGCTACAACAACCTTGTCGTGGACATGCGGTCGCTGGCCATCATGCGCAACTTCGCGCCCGTGGTCTTCGACGCCACGCACTCGGTGCAGCTTCCGTCGGCTGGCACCGGCAATGGTGACTCTGGTTTGTCTTCGGGGCCCTCGGAACGCGCCGATGTTGCGCGTGCTGGGGTGCAAAACGGCGTTGCCGCTAGCGGCGGCCAGCCCGAATTCATCCCTTTGCTGGCGCGCGCGGCCGTCGCCGCCGGTGTGGATGGCATCTTCCTGGAAGTCCACGACAATCCCGCGCAGGCCAAATCGGATGCGGCGAACGCCCTCGACCTGAAGCTGCTGCCCGAGGTGCTCGATCAACTACTTGCCATCCAGTCGGCGCTGCGGTGACCTATCTGGAATTGTCATCACGACGAGGGCTTCAGCCCGAGGAGGGATCTGCTTTTCGCCGCGAGTGCCACAGCAGAATCGCTGCTCGGAACGGACAAACTACACAAGTTGCGGCGGCCGCGAACTCAAGCTACGCCCTCAGCCGGTGCTCCTGTTTTGAAACACCTTCAATGCCGATTTTGCGCGTTTCGCTGGTCAAAGCTGCCGTTCGGCCTTAGAATGTTGAGAGTTTCCGGGTTGCTCGCTATCTTCATCCGATAGGCTTCAACCGGCCGCGGTATCACTGCGTCCAGCCAATCTGCTCCAGCCGCCCGCAGCGGCGGCCACCCGGCGGACAAATAAAAGGAGTCCATTGTGCCCAAGAATCGCTATCTGTTCACCTCCGAGTCGGTGACCGAAGGTCACCCGGACAAGATCGCCGATCAGATCTCCGATGCCATCCTCGATGCCTGCATCAAGGAAGATCCCTACAGCCGGGTTGCCTGCGAAACTCTGACCGCGACCGGCCTGGTCGTGATCGCCGGCGAGATCACCACCAAGGCTTACGTTGATTTCCAGACGCTGGTGCGCGGCGTCGTCGCCTCCATCGGTTACGACAACGCCCTCTACGGCTTCGATTCCAACACCTGCGCCGTCATCTCCAGCATCAACAAGCAGTCCAGCGACATCGCCATGGGTGTCGACACGGGCGGCGCGGGCGACCAGGGAATGATGTTCGGCTTCGCCACCAACGAAAATGAAAACTACATGCCCACGCCCATTTTCCTGGCCCACAAGCTGACCCACCGCCTGAGCGAAGTCCGCAGAGAAGGCGATCTCCCTTACCTCCGCCCCGATGGCAAGTCCCAGGTTACGGTTGAATACGACGCGAACCACAGGCCGGTCCGCATCGATGCGGTTGTCGTCTCCACCCAGCATTCGGAGACCGTCACCACGGAAGAACTGCGGGCCGACATCATGAAGCACGTGATCCAGGCCGCCCTCCCGCCGGAAATGCTCGACGAAGACACCAAGTATCACATCAATCCGACCGGGCGTTTCGTTATTGGCGGGCCCATGGGCGACACCGGCCTGACCGGCCGCAAGATCATCGTCGACACCTACGGCGGCATGGGACGCCACGGCGGCGGCGCCTTCAGCGGCAAGGACCCGACCAAGGTGGACCGTTCCGCCTGCTACATGGCGCGCCACATCGCGAAGAACATCGTGGCCGCGGGCCTGGCCGACCGCTGTGAAGTGCAGCTTGCCTACGCCATCGGCGTGGCCGAGCCCGTCAGTGTGCTGATCGACACCTTCGGCACCGCGAAGATCGACGAGGGCAGGATTGCCGAGCTGATTCGCGCCAATTTCAAACTGACGCCGCGAGGCATCATCGATGCGCTCAACCTGCGCCGGCCCATCTATCGCAAGACTGCCGCCTACGGTCACTTCGGGCGCAACGATCCCGACTTCACCTGGGAGGCGACCGACAAGGCCGCGGCTCTGCGCGAGCAGGCCGGGCTGGCCGGCGTGACCCAGAAGAGCGCGCAGGCGGCCAAGTAGAAAAGCGGTTGCCGGTTGTCCGTTGTTAGCGGAGTCGACGCCTTTGACAAGCTGATCCGTGTCGGAGGCGCGACTCTGGCTTACGTTCAGCAACGAAGAGCCGTGTATCAGGGCACGACTTCAGTCGTGCCGCCGATTGCAACAGCAATGCGCGGCTTTAGCCGCTGCAGGGGCTAACGTCTCTGGAGGAATCAAACCTTTTCGGCACGGCTGAAGCCGTGCCCTTTCAAACAGGAGCTTATGTCAACCACACCCACACGCGCCGCCGGCGATATCGCCGATTTCGCCCTTGCCGATATGGGCCGCAAACGCATTGACTGGGCCAACCAGTCGATGAAGGTGCTGCAGATCATCCGCAAGGAGTTCATCAAGAACCAGCCCCTGCGGGGCATCCGCGTCTCCGCCTGCCTGCATGTCACGGCGGAAACCGCCAATCTGGCCATTACCATGCGCGATGGCGGCGCCGAGGTCGTTTTGTGCGCCTCCAATCCGCTCTCCACCCAGGATGATGTCGCCGCCTGCCTGGTGCGCGACTACAACATCCCGGTGTACGCCATCAAGGGCGAGGACAACGACACCTACTACTCGCACATCATGTCCGCGCTCGACCACCGGCCGCACATCACCATGGACGATGGCGCCGACCTGGTTACCACCGCGCTCACCAAACGCACCGACGTGGTCGATGGCGTGATTGCCGGCACCGAAGAGACCACCACCGGCATCATCCGCCTGCGCGCCATGGCGAAGCAGGGCGTGCTGCGCTACCCGATCATCGCGGTGAACGATGCCGACACCAAGCACCTGTTCGACAACCGCTATGGCACCGGACAGTCCACCATCGACGGCATCATCCGCGCCACCAATTTCCTGCTGGCCGGCTCCAAGTTCGTCGTCGCCGGTTATGGCTGGTGCGGCCGTGGACTGGCCAGCCGCGCTCGCGGGCTCGGCGCTGAAGTCATCGTCACCGAGATCGATCCCACCAAAGCCATCGAGGCCGTCATGGACGGCTTCCGCGTGATGAGCATGGATGAAGCCGCCAGAATCGGCGATGTCTTCTGCACCGTCACCGGCAACAAGAGCGTTCTGCGCAAGGAGCACTTCGAGGTGATGAAGGACGGAGCCATCATCTCCAACTCCGGCCACTTCAATGTCGAGATCGACATCCCGACGCTGGAGAAAATGTCGTCCTCGAAGCGCGCCACCCGCAACTTTGTCGAGGAGTTTTCGCTGAAGGACGGCCGCAAGATCAACCTGCTGGGCGACGGCCGCCTCATCAACCTGGCCTCCGCCGAAGGGCACCCGCCGTCGGTGATGGACATGAGCTTCGCCGATCAGGCGCTCTCGGTCGAATATCTGGTGAAGAACCACTCCTCGCTGGAGAAAAAGGTGTACGTGGTTCCGGAGGAACTCGACAAGCGCGTGGCGCGCCTGAAGCTGGAGTCCATGGGCATCCGCATCGATCGCCTCACGCCGGAGCAGGAAGAGTACCTGGCGAGCTGGAACGAAGGAACGTAAAGGCAGTAGCCAGTGACCGGGGGCGCATTCGTTCGGGTAGAGCGGACCTTCAGGTCCGCGTCCCGCGATCCCTCTGGTCTCCCCGAGCCGGCTTCAGCACGAAGGAGTGCTTGAAAGGGCACGGCTTTAGCCGTGCCGAGCAGGGTGAAAATTCCACCCGGGCTTTAGCCTGGGGATTTGAAGGGCGGCAGCGATGCCGCCCCTTTTGCTGCTCGCGTGGCGCGGCACTTCAGCGGCGCAAGTCAGGCCCTGCGCCGTCAGCCGTGGTGCAGAGCGCCCGTCAGCTCCCACGCACTACCATATCCACCAGAATCAGCACCGCACCGATGGTCTGCACGACAAAGCTGAACACGAGCACATACACGCCCGCCACGGTGCGGTAGCGGTTTTCGCGGTTGACGGTGGAGAAATCATTAGCTTCGCGAATGGCCTCGCGCGCGGCCTGGATATCGCCGGTCAGCACCTTGCCGCCAATCCACAACAGGTGCTGAAACACGCCCCAGGTGCCGAAGGGATGATAGGGACGGCACATCAGCAGCGTGCCGTATGCTCCCAGCACAACTCCAGTCAGCGAGATGATTGGGCCTGAGAAGCGCAGAAACATAGGTCAATAGACGCCGATAAACTCCACCTGCACCTGCTGTTCCGTCAGGCGAAAATGAATGCGGAGGCGGCCGACGTCAATGCGCCAGGTTGGAGGATATACGAACAGGATACGGTAGGCACGGGAGACGTCTGTGGCCAGTTCGCGCAAGACGTGGAGAAGCGCCTCCCGCTCAGCATCGCTGGGATGGGCGGCCTCCATCATCTCCAGGGCCCTGGGAGCAATGATGATTTCTCTGCGCGTTGCCGCCATCGTCCTGGCCGAAGCCTAGTCGCCGGCCTGCTGCTCGGGTTGCGGCCCGGCTCGCCTGGATCGGCCATGCGCGGAACGCTTGCGATGTGGGACACGCGCGGGAGGATTGGTCGTGGCAGAAGGTTTCGGATTCGGCGGGAACACCTCGTCCAGACGAATGCCCTCGCCGCGTCGAATCTGCTCAGATCCTTCCTCCGTTGCCTTCAGGATGTCCGGTCGCATGGCCAGCTCGGCCGCTGCCCTCAGCGAGTTGTATTCACCTACACTCATCAGAATGGCCGTTGCTTCCCCTTTATTGGTCAGCACCACGCGGTCCATCCGCCGCCTTACATCTTTTGCGAGCTTGAGAAGCTGCTGCCGCGCTGAGGTGACGGAAAGCGTTTTGTCCACGACTTGACTCCAGTGTACGCAAGAGCGTACATGTACATTAAACTGTACATAGGATACCCGCAAACCGGAGGGGCCGTCAACGCTGACAAGCCGGCTCCTGGCGGGCCGGCGTTCGCGCTCGCTTCAGTTCACCGGCCCGGCTTAGGCAGCTACGCTCCTTCGCAATCTGCACCGCGGCGTCCGCCTGGTTCACTGAGCGCCCCATCATTTCCTCTTCCACCTCACTCCATCGCGGGTGTTCTCGAGGATGATGCCGTTCTCCGCCAACTGCGCGCGGATGGCGTCCGAGCGCGCGAAATCTCGGGCTTTGCGTGCCTGCACGTGTTCGCCTACAAGGCGCTCGACCTGTTCGTCGGAAAGCGCGGCGCCTTTGGCCAGTTCGGCCGTCGCCGGACTGATCTTTTCGGCCAGGCCTTCTTTTTTCGCCCACTCGACTGTCGCGCGTACCTTGGCCGCGTCGCCATCCTTCAGCACCGCGAATATCTCCTCGAACCGCTCCAGCACCTTGAGCAGCGCCGGCACATCGCCCCTGCGCACCTCACCCGCATCGGCCGCGGCATTCACGTCCCGCACCATGTCGAAGACGGCGCCGAGCGCGCGCGCGGTGTTCAGGTCGTCGTTCAGGCCGGCGGTCATCTCTTCCGACGTCTTCTTCGCGATCGCGGCTACTGCTTCGTTGTCGTCCTCGGGAAACTGCGATGTCTCCAGCCGCAGCCTGAAGTTCCGCAGGCGCTCCACCGAGTTTGCCGCCTGCGTCAGGCCGTCGAAGGTGAAGTTGAGCTGCTTGCGGTAAGGCACCGACATCAGCAGGAAGCGGATCGACGACGGCTTGTGTCCCATCAGCACGAGGTCGCGGACGGTGAAGAAATTCCCCGCGCTCTTGGCCATCTTCTCGCCTTCCACCAGCAGGAATCGCGAGTGCACCCAGACCCGCACGAACGGCTTGCCGCTCAGCGCCTCCGATTGCGCAATCTCGTTCTCGTGGTGCGGGAAGATGAGGTCCTCGCCGCCACAGTGGATGTCGAAGCTCTCGCCCAGATACTTCATCGCCATGGTGGAGCACTCGATGTGCCAGCCCGGCCGCCCCGGCCCGATCTCCGTCTCCCAGAACGCCTCGCCCGGTTTCGGCGCCTTCCACAGCGCGAAGTCGCGCGCGTTGTCTTTGTCATAATTGTCCACGTCCACGCGCGCGCCGTCGGTCATGCCGGCGAAGTCTTTCTTCGACAGCTTGCCGTACTCCGGAAACTTCGCGATGCGGAAGTAATAGGAGCCATCCTCGGTGCGGTAAGCAAAACCTTTTTCCGCCAGCACGGCGATGAAGCGCGCCATCTCCGCAATATGATCGGTCGCGTTCACCAGCATTTCCGGATGCTGGATATTCAGCGCATCGGCATCTTCCACAAACGCCTGGCGGTACTTCCTGGTGTACTCCTGCACGCTGACGCCGTCGCGCGCGGCATTGAGGATGATCCTATCGTCCACGTCGGTGATGTTCATGACGTGCTTGAGCTGGTAGCCGCTCTGCTTCAGGAATCGCCGCAGCGTGTCCACCACGATGAAGGTGCGGAAGTTGCCGATGTGGCCGTAGTCGTACACCGTCGGACCGCAGGCGTACATGCGGACCAGATTGTCCTCCAGGGGGTGAAATTCTTCGACCTTCGCCGACAGTGTGTTGAACAGTTCGAGCGCCATGCCTTGTTTCCGTCTGGGTGCGGAATCCTCGATTGTAGGGAAGGCCGGGAAAACGGGTCAAACGCAGGGCAGCCCGCAATCGGTCTTCCCAGGCCCGCTCGCCCGGCGCTCCGCGGAATAGTTGCTCCCAGGGGTTGCCCGTCCGCTCGTCTGTTATGCTTGCCCCATTTGACTTTGTTTCCAGGGAGGCAGTGATGAAGCGACGCGGCAAGTTCAGTGTCTTCACGATGGTCGTCGTTCTGGCGTTTGCATCCGCGCAGGCAATCGACCGCGCCGGCAGCTCCGGCGAGTATCTTGCGCTTGGCGACAGCGTGGTATTCGGCTTTATCGATCAGGCGGGCTACGAATATTTCTATCCCACAAACTTCGTCGGCTATCCCGATTGGACCAGCCTGACGCTGGGCCTGAATACCAGCAACGCAAGCTGTCCCGGTGAGACGACCGGCAGTTTTCTTTCGTCTACCGCGCCCGATAACGGATGCCACGCCTACCGCAGGCAGTTTCCCCTGCACGTGGTTTACAGCTCGTTCCTGTCGCCGCAGATTTCCTTTGCCACAGGCTTCCTGCGACGTCACAGCGACACCGCGCTGGTAACCATCATGCTCGGCGCCAACGACCTGTTTCTTCTGGAGCAACAGTGCAATGACGACCCGACCTGCATCGAGCAGGGTCTTCCCCAGGTACTTGCCATGGCTGAGGCGAACATGCAGGCGAGCCTCGCCGCCCTGCGCGCCACCGGATATACCGGCGCCATTGTCGTCGTCAATTACTACTCGCTCGATTACTCCAACCAGTTTGTGACCCAGGTGACGATGGCACTGAATCAGGCCATCACCGCGCCGGCGCCCGCTTTCGGTGCAGTCGTGGCGGACGTGTTTTCCGCCTTTCAGGCCGCGGCTTCCAATCCGTTTGCGGGCGGCAACACCTGTGCCGCCGGCCTGCTGAACGCCAGCAATCCGCCGACCAGCCCGCCTTCCTGCGATGTCCATCCCAGCCAGTCGGGTCACAAACTGATCGCGCAGGTTGTAGCGGCCGCGGGTCAGTCTCCTCACAGCCGGCAGGGAAACTGAAGTGCCGTGATTTCTGGGACGCCGCGCCTGCCTGGCCGATTTAGAATGTTTATATGGACTCATTCGTTATCGCAGGCAGGCAGTTTCGTTCCCGCCTCATTGTAGGCACGGGCAAGTACAAATCCGGGCAGGAGACGGCGCGCGCCATCGCGGCCAGCGGCGCGGAGATGGTTACCGTTGCTGTGCGCCGCGTGAACCTGGACCGCAGCAAGGAGTCGCTGCTCGACTTCATCGATCCGGAGAAGTGTTTTCTGCTGCCCAACACCGCGGGATGTTACACGGCTGAGGAGGCAATCCGCACCGCCAGGCTGGGTCGTGAAGTCGGACTCTCCGACTGGGTAAAGGTCGAGGTCATCGGCGACCAGCAGACGCTGTTTCCTGACGTGCAGGCCACCATCGAAGCCACCCGCGTGCTGGTGAAGGAAGGCTTCACCGTCCTGCCCTACACCTCCGACGACCTGGTAGTCGCCAGGCGGCTCATCGACGCCGGCGCGGCCGCCATCATGCCCCTGGGAGCGCCCATCGGCAGCGGTATGGGCGTCCAGAACCAGGCCAACATCCGCATCCTGCGCGAGATCATTACCGATCTTCCGCTCATCGTCGATGCCGGTGTCGGCACGGCTTCCGATGCCACCATCGCCATGGAGCTCGGCGTCGATGGCGTGCTGATGAACACGGGCATCGCGGCTGCCCACGATCCCGTGCTGATGGCTGAGGCGATGAAGAACGCTGTGCTCGCCGGCCGCCAGGCATATCTTGCCGGCCGCATGATGAAGAAGCTGTACGCCACCGCCAGCTCGCCTCTGGAAGGCGTGGTGCGGTAAGCTGAGACCCGCATCGGCAGCGCCGGAAGATCTCAGCCTGACGTGCGGCACCACCGGCCAGCCGATCCACGCCAGCTAGGGCACATGCACCGTCACCTGTGCCGTCGTGCGCCCAAACTGATTGGTGGCATACAGCGTATACATCGTGCTCACCGTCGGATAGACGACGACGCTGTTGCCCCGGATCGCTCCCACCGAAGGCGAAATCACATAATACCCGGCATTGCTGACATTCCAGCTCAACGTCACCGGCTGCCCTGAGCCGCCCGAAGACGTTGCCATGAAGCTGTTGATCGTGGGGTTCGGGCCCGTCGGAACATTCTGCGGCGTGTACAGCGGCGAAATCAGCAGCACTTCGAAGTTCGAGGCCGTCACCTGCCGCAGCAGGCTCAGATTGTCATTGTTCCAGCGGTTGTCGGGCGTGCCGGTGATGAACAGCGAGCTGCCGTTGTCGGCCATGATCATGCCGTACTGCTTCAGCGCCGTCAGGATCACCTGATCGTCGGGCGGGTAACCGGAAATGTCGAAGCTGGCCTTCAGACGCAGCCGCATGCCCATCGGTGCCGCGTACTGGTTGCTGGAGTTCGCCGCCCAGTGCGATGCCGGCGGCGTAAACGCCTGCTTGCTGTAATGCAGCGTCATTCGTATGGCGTGGTTGATGTGCCCGCTGGCAACCTCGTCGTAGCGCACCAGCCCCGGAAAAATCGGCAACCCCGCCGCATCCGCGGAAGTCCAGGTGTACGGCCGCTGTTCGTTGGCGGTCAGGTCCCACACCGCGCCCGAACCTGCATTCCACAGCCCTGGATTCAGCAGATACGCGCCGTAGAGCTCATACAGCCAGCAATTTCCTTTATCGATCACCAGCACGTGCCGGTCGCCGTTACCCGGATTGGGATAGCCTTCAATTGGTGCGTTGAAGGGGATCGGCATCGGCCCAGGATCGCTCTCATCGCCGTAGGCCGTGTAATTGATGTTCACCGGCGGCTGGTTGCCGGGCACCACGTAATACGGGATGCCCATGCTCTGACCGTCGTAGAGTCCGGCGCCGAAATCGGCATGCAGCGGCGTGCTGCTGCCGATGAAGCTGATGATTGCCGCCGAGTTCGGATCGACCGGCGCGCTCGCGATGTTCGTGTTCCACAGGCTGCTCGCCGGGAACGGGACGAATCCGTTCAGGCTCCCTTCCGGTCCCTGGCCCATTCTGCTGCACAGAATGGATTGCGCGGACGAGAGGGTACTGATCAGGATCACGACGAGGCTGACTATAAGCGGAAGCCAGGCTAGCAGTCTTCGATGCACGATGCTTCTCCTTGTTCGGATTTCACGGCCGCCTTTACCGCGCGGCATAGTCTCCGGCGAACACAGCTGCAATCCTTCAGGGCGCCGATTTTCCAACCTGGAACTTTGTGATTGGGGAGCTCGCGCCCGCTATCCGGTACCCCCTCCCCGCCTGCTCGCAAGGTCTTGACGAAAATGGTTTTATCCGCAACGTACCCGGCAAATTCTTGAGCCCCAAAGACTTAAGCATAAAAACATTGAGCGGCAATGACTTGCCGGCTCCAGAGGCCGCACCAAAAGTCGGTTTTGGACCTGTTTCGAAGGGCACAGCTCGAGCTGTGCCGTTTGAAGTCCTTTATTTTTTGTCATCCCGAGCCGACCTCAGTCGGCGAGGGATCTGCTTTTCGGACTTTTTCAGCAGCCTCTCCAGACGGCGGCTCAAAGCTCGCCTTGGGCGGCCATCCAGCCTTCCGCAGGAATTCAAAGACCGCATCCGCAACCTCCGACAAAGAGGTCCCGCGGCACCGGAGCCTTGGCTCAGGCCTTTTACAGTTTATTTTTCAGGAGAGACGGGTTTCGAGAAGAAAGCGACCTCGGCAAAACGGAGGTAACCGCCCCTGCCAAAACGGAAGTGAGCGATGCGAACGGTGAGAGCTGGCCTCGGGCCAGCGCCTCATAGTGATTTGCCTGGAGCTGGCTTCGGCAGCACCGAGGTGGGAAGCAGGTGGGGCTTGCAGGTGGTCAGCAGGCGTTGCCGCTGATTGGCGTTCAGGCTGTTGTGACCTTCGTCCACGGTTCCAGGCCCCGCGTTTTGCGCGCCACGACGAAATATTGTTGGACTGGTTCTGGGAAACTCGCCGGGGACATGACTCCGCGACAAGTTTTCCTCGTCAGGAGTCATCATCTGTCCCGGTATTCAGGCAGGACAGCAGTTCGAGGTGAACTCCTTCACCCTGATTACCAGTTTTACATACCTCAGGGCAGCCTGGGAAGTCAACTCAGAACGCGGTAGTGGCTCAATTTGAATTTCGGGAGTAAGTGGCACGGAAAGCCAGAAAGAACCCAGCGGAGAAAATCAAAACGACGACGACCAAGGGAGCAAGCCACTTTGGGGTGAAGAGAGCGACGGCGAAATCAACGCCTCTCCATATCAGTATCACGACTATGGCCGCCACCCATCCGAAGGCAGCTAGAACTGCTAGAAATCCGCCGAGAACAGCTTTCACGTAACGTTTCATGCCGCCGAGTGCCCCAGACATTCGCGACTTTCGAATGTCTGGGAGAGAAGAAATTTGATGTCAGTTAACAGGCGTGTCGGCAAGTCGCTCCTCCTCATTCCAGACCCAGGAATGAGCGGACCACCAGTGCACCACCAAAACCGGCCACTGACCACTGACCGCTACTTCATCACCAGCTTGGCAATCGTCTGCAGCTGCATGTTGCTGGTTCCCTCGTAAATCTTGCCGATCTTCGAGTCGCGGAAAAACTTCTCCACCGGATAATCCTTCGTAAATCCGTAGCCGCCGTAAATCTCCACGCACAGCGACGCCACCCGCTCGGCCACCTGCGACGTGTAGAGCTTGGTCATGGCCGCTTCCTTCACGAAGTTCATGCCGGCATCTTTCATGCGCGCGGAATTGTAAACCATCATGCGGGCAGCCTCGATCTCGGTGGCCATCTGCGCGATCTGGAACTGGATGCCCTGGAACTCCGAGATCGTCCTGCCAAACTGCTTGCGCTCCTGCGCGTACTTCACCGCAAACTCCCAGGCGCCGCGCGCCAGCCCCAGCATCTGCGCGCCAATGCCGATGCGGCCCTCGTTCAGTGTCTCGATGGCGATCTTGTATCCCTTGCCGACCTCGCCCAGAACGTTCTCCTTCGGCACCCGGCAGTCGTCCAAAATCAGCTCGCAGGTGCTGGAGGCGCGGATACCGAGCTTGTCCTCCTTCTTGCCTGCGGTAAACCCGGGAAAACTCTTCTCGACGATGAAGCACGTGATCCCCTTGTATCCCGCCGCGGGATCGACGGTGGCCAGCAGGATGAATATCCCGGCCTCCTTGCCGTTGGTAATCCACAGCTTCTGGCCGTTCAGCACATACTCGCTGCCCTTCAGCTCCGCCCGCGTCTGCAGCGCGAAGGCGTCGGAGCCCGATCCGGCCTCGCTCAGCGCGTATGCGCCGACGGTGTCCTTGCACATCCGCGGCAAATAACGCTTCTTCTGCTCTTCCGTCGCCCAGCGTAGCAGCGCGTTGTTCACCAGCGTGTTCTGCACATCCACGATGACTCCCGCCGAGGGGTCCACCCGCGACAGCTCTTCCACCGCCAGAATCGCCTCGAAAAACGTGCCTGCTCCGCCGCCGTACTGCTCGGGCACCTCGATGCCCATCAGCCCAAGCTCGAAGAACTGGTCAATCAGTGAGTGCTCGAAGACGCCCTTCTCGTCCATGTCCTTTACATGCGGGCGGACGCTCTCGTCCGCAAACTGGCGGACGGTGTCGCGGAACAGTACTTCGTCTTCGCTAAGGGCGACCAGAGGAGCGGGAGTATTGGCGGCAGCGGTTTGTGCTGTGGCTTCAGGCATGAGGACATTCCTTCTATGTGAGATTCAGATAGTCGATTTTATCGCACCAACCTCCTGCAACCACCGCAATCCTGCCGCGGGGCGCCCTGCGCGATTTTGAGTGCCCAACCTGCCTATGCGCGCCTAAACTCTGGAGTGGCCCGGAGGAGACGTATGGCGAAATTCGTCATCAGGACGTTGCTTGCGCTTGTGGTACTTGCAGGCTGGCCGTCGAACTTGCCTGCGCAGGCTCAAAATCAGACTCCCGAAAGCCTCGCTACCGCCGCGGTCAACGAGCTGGCCGCCCGCCAGTTCAGCAAAGTAGTGGCCCGTTTCGACGACAGAATGCAATCCGCCATGCCGCAGGAGAAGCTTTCCGCCGTGTGGGATACCGTGCTCGACAACGCCGGCTCCTTTCAGCGCATCACCGGCACGCGGGTAGTCGAGCAGCAGGGCTACCAGGTGGTGTTCGTCGCCTGCCAGTTCAAATACGCTGCGCTCGACGTCAAAATGGCCTTCGACTCGCGGAACCGTATCGCCGGTCTCTTCTTCGTCCCCCACACCGATGCGCCTGAACCCGCGCACTCCTGGTCCGCGCCGGATTACGCCGACGTGAAAGCTTTTCACGAGACTGAGCTCACCGTCGCCAATGGCTCATGGAAGCTGCCGGCAACCCTGACGCTTCCCAACGCCAAAGGGCCGTTTCCCGCCGTTGTCCTGGTGCACGGCTCCGGCCCCGAAGACCAGGACGAGAGCATCGGCCCCAACAAGCCGTTCCGCGACCTGGCATGGGGACTGGCCGGCCAAGGCGTGGCCGTGCTGCGTTACGTGAAGCGCACCCGCCAGTACGGGCCGCAATCGGTACAGCCCGGTGCCGCCTTCACCACAAAGGACGAAACCACCGACGACGCGCAGGCTGCCGTCGCCTTACTCGGCACTCGGCCCGACATCGATCATAGCCACATTTTTCTTCTCGGACACAGCGAGGGCGGCACGCTGGCCCCCCGCATTGCCGCCGCGGACAGCCACGTTGCCGGCATCATTATTGCCGCCGGAGCGGTGAGGCCGCTGGAGGATCTGGTCATCGCGCAGTTGAAGTACATTGCCGGACTGCCGGGCGCCAGCCGCGAGGAACTGAAGAAGCAGATTGCACAGGCTGAGGCCGCCAAGGCGCAGATCGAGAGTCCCTCGCTCAAGTCCGATGCGACCGTCAACCTGCTGGGCTCCTCAATTCCAGGCTCCTACTTCCTCGATCTGCGGAACTATCGTCCCGCGGAGGCGGCAGCCCAGCTCCACATCCCCATTCTTGTCCTCCAGGGCGGGCGCGATTATCAGGTGACCAGGGAAGACTACGACCTCTGGAAAGCCGCGCTGGTCCAGGATCCCCGCGCGAGCTTCAGGTTCTATCCCGACCTCACCCACCTCTTCATGAAAGTGCAGGGTTCAGGGCCGCCCTCTCCGGCCGACTACTCGGTCGCAGGACACGTCTCCCGCACGGTCATCGACGACATCGCGCAGTGGGTGAAGAGCAATAGCGCAGGCCGGTAAAGTGTGGCCGCCCTATGCCTTGATCGGCGCCCGTAGCCTCGGCGTGGCTGAGACCGCCGCCTTCAGCTGCGCGTCGCCGTTGATTATCTCCATCACCTTGCGTGTTACCTGATCGTCAATTTGCGAGGCACGCTGAATTTCCACCGGGTAGCGGATGACGAGCTCCGGGCCGGCTTCGGAAAACTGCAGCTTGGCCGCGGGCTCCGGCGCCGCAATCGAGGTATCGAGTATCCGCTCCACCAGCGAATGCTGGTGATCGATGTTATGGCGATACTGCGAGTAAACGGAATTGACCGCGGCCAGCAATTTGCGCTCCAGCAGGGAAAGGTCGGCGTCAGGCCCTGTGGTTATCGCGATTTCATGCCAGGCATACGCCGTGCCGGGAAGCTGCTTGAAAAACGGCGCCGCCTGGAACATCACCGAATTCGAAAACACCACCACCCGGCCCGTCGGATGCAGGTCGATCCCCGTCCCCGCCAGTTCCATCAGGTACAAACGCACCATTCCGACCTCGATCACATCGCCGGTAACTCCCGCTATGGTGACGCGGTCGCCGACGCGCACCCCATAGCGTCCGATCAGGAAGAAATACGCCGCAATGGAGAGGATCACTGTCTGCAGCGCGACCGCGATGCCCGCGGTCAGAAATCCGGCGAAGGTTGCCAGCGAGCTGAACTCGCTGATGAACCCGGCAAGAATCACTGCCCCCATCAGAAAGCCGATCACGAAGCGCCGGACCATCGTGAGCTGCCGCCGTCGGCGGACATCGCGGATG
>DATJAI010000006.1:0-9153 GCA_035516415.1 Binatia bacterium
GAACTATCTCACGACGACGTTGCTGCGGCCGCGCATCCTGCCGAAGCTGGATTTTTCGGAAGGCATTCCGGATGACTGCGTGACCATGGTGGTGGTTCCCACGCTGCTGCTGAACGAAAAGCAGGTCCGTCGCCTGGTGGAGGAGCTGGAGGTCCGTTATTTGGGAAATACCGGCCGTAATCTGCACTACGCGCTGCTGACCGATTTGCCGGATTCGGCCGAGACGCCCAACGAAGGCGATCCGCTGGTGGAGCTGTGCGCGCGCCTGATCCGCGAGTTGGGCGAGAAGTACAGGGCCGACGGATTGGGCACGTTTTCGATGTTTCACCGGCACCGCATCTACAACCCGCGCGAAGGGGTGTGGATGGGCTGGGAGCGCAAGCGGGGCAAGCTGCTAGACTTCAACCGGCTGATCAGGGGGACGTACGACAGCTTCCCGGTGAAGATCGGCGACCTGACGCTGCTGCCCCGGGTGCGGTTCGTGCTTACCCTGGACAGCGACACCGAGCTGCCGCGCGGCGCGGCACATCGTCTGGTGGGGGCGATGGCCCATCCCCTGAACCAGGCCATCGTCGATCCGCACGACAACATCGTCGTGGCCGGCTACGGCATTCTCCAGCCGCGGGTGGGCATCAGCGTGCAGAGCGCCTCGCAGTCGCGCCTGGCTGCCATCTATTCCGGCCAGACCGGCTTCGACATTTACACGCGGGCGACCTCAGACGTCTACCAGGACCTGAAGGGCGAAGGCATTTTCACCGGCAAGGGCATCTACGAGGTCGAGACGCTGAGCCAGGTGCTGGAGCACCGGTTTCCGCGCAACGCGCTGCTCAGCCATGATCTCATCGAGGGCGCCTACGCGCGCGCGGGTCTGGTGAGCGATGTGGAAGTCATCGACGACTATCCGTCGCACTACAGCGCCTACAACCGGCGCAAGCATCGCTGGCTGCGCGGCGACTGGCAAATCGTGAGCTGGCTGTTCGGGCATGTGCCTGACGAGACCGGGCGGCGCGTGCCCAACCCGATCTCGTTCCTCTCGCGCTGGAAGATACTGGACAACCTGCGCCGCAGCCTGGTGGAACCGGGAATTTTCCTGCTGTTCGTGCTGGGCTGGACCGTGCTGCCCGGCAGGCCGCTGTACTGGACACTGGTGACGATTGCGATCGTGTTTGTGCCGCCGTGGTTCCAATTCGCTTTTTCCGTGGGACGGGGCCTGCTTGCGGGACGGCTTGCAGCGATGCGAGATGCCTTGGCCGCCCTGGGGAAGGCAATGGTCAGCGTGTTTCTGACGCTGACCTTTCTGGCCCACCAGACGCTGATCTCGGCCGATGCGGTGCTGCGGACGTTTTACCGGCGCATGATCTCCCGGCAGCGGCTGCTGGAATGGGAAACCGCCGCGGAAGCCGAGCTGGCGAACGGCAGGCGCACATTTGTCGACGTGCTGCTGAACTGGACCCCGGCGGTCGCGCTGATTGTGGCCGCCATCGTCTACGTCTCGCGCAAGCACGCCCTGTATGAAGCTACCCCTATCCTGCTGCTGTGGGCGTGCAGCAAGCCCGTGGGCCTATGGGTGAACCGGCCGCCGCGGCCGGTGCACAAGAACGTGACCGCCCAGGACCGTCGATTCCTGCGTCACGCCTCGCTCTATACGTGGCGGTATTTTGCGAGCTTCAGCAATGCGGAACACAACTGGCTGATTCCCGATACCGTGCAGGAGGAGCCGGCGAGAATCGCGGCGCAGATTTCGCCGACGAACCTTGGGTTTCTGCTGAACGCACGCCAGGCGGCACTGGAATCCGGTTACCTGACGCTTCCCGGATTCGTGCAGCAGACCGTCCGCACGCTGGAAACCGTTGCCCGCCTGCGCAAGGAGCGTGGGCATCTGTACAACTGGTACAACACGCGGACTCTGGAGGCGCTGCATCCACGGTTCATTTCGACAGTGGACAGCGGCAACCTTGCCGCGTCGTTTATCACCCTGAAGGGCGGCTGCCAGGACCTGCTGCAGCGACCATTGCTGAGCCCGGCGCTGCTGGAAGGCTACGCCGACCATCTCGCCGCGCTGGCAGAGCTGAAAGCGGTTTCGAAAAAGGTGGCGCGTTCCTTCGCCAGAGCCAATGAAGCGCACTGGCTGGACCGTCTGCTTTCGCCGGTCGAGCTGCCGCAGACGGGCCGCAAGAACAAACATGCCGCCGATGCAGGATGGTTCGCGGAGCAGACCACGGCGCTGGTGCAGGGTGTGAGAGCGGCGATCAGCGACTATATGCCGTGGATGCTGGCCGAATTCGCGCCGCTTCGCGAGGATGTGACGCTGCAGCCGTTGCTGGACTGTGACGCGGGGGCGGTTGCGCAGCTGACGGAGTGCATCGAGCAATTGCAGGTGAAGCTGGAGGTGAGCCTCACGCTGGGGATGGAGCACCCGGAGCTGCGAAAGAAGCTCCTGCTACTGCTTCCGGAGGCGCGGCTCAACAGCCTGCGGCTGACCGAGCAGCTGCGCGACATTGCGGCGCAATGCGAGCGGCTGCTGCGGGAGATGGATTTCGGCTTCCTGCTCGACCGGCGGCGCAAGCTGCTCTCCATCGGCTACGACGCCGAAGGGCGCAGGGTACATGCGGCCTGCTACGACCTGCTGGCTTCGGAAGCGCGCATCGCGGCCTTCGTCGCCGTGGCCAAGGGCGACATCCCGCAGGAGAGCTGGTTCCAGATGAGCCGCTCCCACATTGTGGCACATGGGCGGCCGCTGCTGATTTCCTGGACGGGGACCATGTTCGAGTATCTGATGCCCACGCTGTGGATGCGCTCCTTTCCGCAGACGATGCTGGAGAACAGCAGGGAACAGGCGGTGGCGGCGCAGCAGATGTACGCCGAGGAAAAGGGGATACCGTGGGGTATGTCGGAGTGCGCATACGCAAGGGTGGAGGAGAACGGGGCATACGGCTATCGCGCCTTCGGAGTGCCGCAGCTGGCGCTGCAGCAGGAGGAAGACCGCCTGGTGGTGGCTCCTTATGCGACCCTGCTGGCACTCTCCGTCGATCCCACGGAAGCCCTGCGTAACCTGCGCTGGATGACGAAAAAGGGCTGGTTCGGCCGGTATGGCTATTACGAGGCGGCGGACTTCACGCGCGACGTGCGGCCGTCGCGGCGGCAGCGCTTTGCCCTGGTCCGCTCCTGGATGGTGCATCATCAGGGAATGAGTTTTCTGGCAATGGCGAACTTTCTGCAGAACGACGTCGTGCAGCAGTGGTTCCGGCGCGATGCCCGGGTGCAGGCAACGGAGTTGCTGTTGCAGGAACGTCCGGCGGGACGGGTGGCGGCCAGGAGGCAGAAGAAGCGCCGGCCGAGGCCCGCAAGCCGCAAACCCGCCGGACCAGTGCTGGTCAAGGGGTGAGAGGCGGAAAGTTCAGGTTGCGACAGCAATATTTCAGGGACCGGATGCCGGAGACTCCGGATCGCGGTACCATCCAGGGAGTGGAGGATGAGCCGATGAACGAGCAAACCAGTGAATACGCCAGTGAGGGGAACTATCGCTCCTCGAACCGGAACATCAGCATGGGGCTGACGATGCTGTTTGTCGGTCTCGCGATTGGCGCGCTGACCGCGCTGTTGCTGGCGCCCAAGACCGGCAAACAGATGCGCCGCAGCCTGCGCCGCAAATACCAGGATGCGCGCGACGCGATGGACGATCTGACTGACCAGGCGAGCGACTGGATGGACAAGGGCTCGGACTGGGCGGAGAAGGCGAAGAGCCGCGTGTCGCCGTTCGCGAAACCCTTCCGCCGCTAACTGGGAGAGTAACAGCAGGTGCCGATCCGTCACCTGCTGATATAAAATTCGTGCGCAGTTGAAGCTCAAAGGAAAACCCGCCAGGAGTTTTCCGCCTACGATGACTGCGCCAAGCACAATCGCCCTTTTCACCGTGAATGCGGCTGCGGCGGGGCAGGACCCGCCCATGCCGCACTGGCCGTGGTGGCTGCGCGTGATTGCCGTCATCGCCGTGCTGTTCTTCGTCCGCCTGGTGGTGCAGGGTGTGCGCCGGGCGGGGAGCGGCCGGTGAGCGCCAGCGCTTCGGCCACCCATACTGTCCCCGCTGGGTAGCGGTAAACGCGAGTTGCCTGCCGGCGGCCATCCCCAGGAACCCACATCGGTACTCCGCAACCCCGGAATTGGACCTCTACGCCCGATTACCCGCAGGTGATCGAGAAATCACGCTGCGTGCATTGTCCGCTTGGGCCGGTTACAGCACACTTGCCCAGCATCCGACGGCCAACGGGATCGGGTAACCGTGCAGCCGGAGGAAAACTCTCGAGCGGAGGAACAGCATGAAACCCACGGTTTCGACCGGTTGCCTGATCCTGTGTCTGCTGGCCCTGATGGCAGGCGCCGATGCGCAGCAGACCCTCAACTTCACAGACCTGCCCCTGGTCAAGAGTCCGTCTCCCATGCCCCTGGGCTACGGGCGGCTGGATTGGGGCAACTTCTTCTATGTGAACCCTTACGCATGGCCGGGCGGCGGGCCCGGATTCAGGCTGGGAACGCAGGGCGAGGACGTGATCTTTATCGGCGGCGAGTCTTGCCGGCTTAGCAACAGCTGCTGGGGCACGCTCAGCAACTCCCGCGGCTTCGTACTGGAGAGTGCGCAGGTGGCCGCCGGCTTCGGTCCGACGCTGGTTACGGTGAGCGGGTATAACAACGGCCGCTTTGTTGGCTCGGAGAACTACTTTCTGACGACCCAGATGCAGACCCTGAGCTTCCCCACGGCGTGGGGAGTTGTCACCGAGATCTCCATTCTGGTCAACGGCGCCGCTGACGACTTCGTGATTTACGGTCTGAATCTGTACACCTTCAGCGAATGAAGCGCCCGCCAGCGGGAATCCGTGAGGGGCAATATTTCACCGCTCCGCCCCTCACCCGGGTTTTCGAAGGATTGTCCCCGAGCTGCTGGCGGTGAAGTCACGGCGGTGTTGCGACAGGGTAGCCCTGGGACCGGAGAAGTGCAGGGCTGAAAGCAGCGATTTCCGCAACCAGCGCCGCCAGCGCCGCCTGCTTCGGGCCGGTGCGATCGCGCGGTGCGAATCGCTTGCGTCCTTCAGGCGGGCGAGGTCACTGCCCAGTTCAGCGGCGGTCTGGTAACGCTGCTCGCGGTCTTTTTGCAAAGTCCTGGTGAGAATCTCCCGGAAAGCGTCGGGCACAGCGCGGTTGCAATCGCGTAGCGGAGGGGGCGTGAGGTCCAGGATGGCCGCCTGCACGCCGGAAGCAGAGTTTGCGCTGAAGGCGCGCTTTCCGCTCGCCATTTCGTAGAGTACGAGGCCAAAGGAAAACAGATCGCTGCGCGCGTCCAACTTCTCGCCGCGGACCTGCTCCGGCGACATGTAGCCCGCTGTACCCGGACTGGCGCCCGGGCGGGTGAGCGTGCTATCGGCCGGCACCCGGCGGGGAATTCCGGGCGGCCCGGCAGTGCCGTCGGCGGCAGCCTGGAGCTGCCAGTAATCGCTTCCCATCTCCCTGGCCGCATTCACCAGCTTCGCCAGGCCGAAGTCCAGAATCTTGACCTCACCGCTGTTGGTGAGAAAGATATTGGCGGGCTTGATGTCGCGATGGATGATGCCCTTCTCGTGGGCGGCCCGCAGGCCATCGCAAATCCGGATCGCGATGTGCAGCAGTTCACCAAAGGGAAGCGAGTTCCGTCCCTCGTTGATGGCAGCCAGGCGGTCGCGCAAGGTCTCGCCGTGCAGCAACTGCATGACGATGAACGGCTGCTCGCCGTGTTCTTCCACTCCGAAGACAGGGCAGATACTGGGATGGTCCAGGGAAGACGCAGTTCTGGCCTCGCGCTGAAAACGCTGCAATGCGACCGTATCCCAGGCGAGCTCCTCGGGCAGAAACTTGAGGGCAACCTGGCGTTCAAGTTCCAGATCCTCGGCTTTATACAGCATGCCCATGCCGCCACCGCCGAGGACTTCCAGCACGCGATAGTGCGACACCTTCCTGCCGATCAGATTGCCCCTTGAGAGGCCAGAGTGCGGCACGGGCCGGGTGTCCTGCTGGTTTGTGCTGCCGGCGGTCGGTTTGTCCGCGGGTGCTTCCACACGCTCAACGGTCACCAGCAACCGATAACCACGCCGGGCAATGGTCTCGATGTATCGCGGTTTACCGGCCGAATCGTCGAAAGCATGCCTCAGCTTTCGTATGGCCGCATTAATGCTGTGATCGAACTCCACAACGGTGTCGTTGGGCCAGAGCACGCGGCGGATTTCCTCGCGGGTGACGAGTTCGCCATCGCGCTCGACCAGGAGCCGCAGGATGCGGAGCGGCTGTTCCGTAAGCAGGCTGCTGCGCCCGGAATCGCGCAACTCGCCCGCCCGAAGATCGGCTTCGAAGACTCCAAGTCGCACGCGATCTGGCAGCGTATTTCTCATATCGTTAAGAACGATTCGGCGGGAGCGTTGGCGCAGAGTCTACTACACGCGAGGGGAGATGCAAGGGCTGCCTGGAGGAAATCACCGAGAAATCATCGAATGGATAAATCTGCAGAACATAGCAACGCGGCGGGCCAGACACCCGCGCCGCGTAATCATCTCTCGCGTGATGGCAAAATTAGTAGAGCCGGAAGCTGACTTCCACGTTGATCATTACCGGGACCGGGTGGCCGTCTTTCCTGGCGGGTTCGAAGCGCCATTGACGCACCGCTTCGATGGCCTTCTCGTCCAGGCCCATGCCCAGCGCGCGCTGCACCTGAATCTGCTGCGGCTTGCCTTCGGGGCTTACCACCAGCCACAAAACCACTGTGCCCTGATACTTGGCTTTGCGCGCCTCCTCGGAATATTCAGGATCGGGGTCGTAGACGACCTTGGGAGCGCTGACGCCGCCACCGACGCGGTAGGCGCCGCCGCCGTACCCGCCTCCGTGACCGGGACCGACACCGGGTCCGGTTCCCGAGCCCACGCCGCCGCCGTATCCGCTGCCGATACCTCCACCTGCGCCCGTGCCGTTGGAGGGCGGCCCGATCACATGGGACAAGGGGTCGCCGAGAGCGCCGACCGTCGGCAGCTTGATTTCAGGAGGAACGACCACGGTGGGGGGCACCGGCAGCTTGGGATTGTCATTGCGAATGACGATGGCCGGAGGCGTGATCTGCTCCTTGGCGAGCTTGGGCAAAGCGCCCTTGGGGGCCTGCAGGATGTCGCGGTCGCCGCCTCCACCGCCACCGCCGGCGCGTGTCTTCGAGACGCTCATGGGCAGATAGGGACTGATATCGGCAACCACGCCGATGACCTGCTGCTTGATTTCCTGATGATGCTCAACCACCCAATGTCCGGACCAGATGAGAAGACCGGCAGCCACCATGTGGAGGATGAAGGAATAGACAAAGGTATCCTTGCGCTGTGGATAGAGCCCCTGACCCTGGCCAAACAACGTAGGGATTACCTTATCCTCCGGCGCAACGGTTTCCGGGGGTGCCGGCGCCGGCTTTGAGGCAGCAGAAGTGGACATCACTTACCTCATAGTATAGACCCTGCGGGTTGAGAGAAGTTCCAGAAAATTGTAGAAAGGCAACGAACTGGCCCCCGATCCTACGACTAAAGCGGGGCAAGGCCCCAAAATACTTATTCCGCGCGTCTTAACTGCCGGTTTCTGCAGCGTTTCCGCGCTTTACCGGCCATGCTGCCTGGTTCCCCGCTGATCGTGGAAGCCGCGGTAAGATGCTGGACTAAAGAACGGTGGAGGCTGCAATGCCGTATGCGCGGTCAATTCTGCTCGCTTTTTTGCTGCTGCCGCGATTTCCGGTCGCGCAGGAGATGCATGAACACGGCGTTCCTGCGCAACTGGGCACGGTCTCGTTTCCGACCTCCTGCAGCCCCGCCGTGCAGATGGAATTCGAGCGTGGGGTCGCACTGCTTCACTCATTTGCGTACTCCGCTGCGGAAGCCAGTTTCCAGAGTGTTGCCGCGAAGGATCCCCACTGTGCCATGGCCCATTGGGGAATTGCGATGAGTTATTTTCATGAACTCTGGGACCCTGCCATTCCGTCTGCCGGCACCGGCCGAGGGCGACAGGAGATTGAGCGCGCCCGGCAGATCGGCGGCGGCTCCGATCGCGAGCGTGGGTTCATCAGCGCGTTGGCGCTTGTCTATTCAGGCGAAGAGAAGGTCACCTACGCCACAAATGTCCAGCGCTACGCGCAGGCAATGGCCAGCGTCGCGGCGGCCAATCCGGCTGACGTGGAGTCACAGGTATTTTATGCGCTCGCCCTGCTTGCTAACGCCTCGCCAGCCGACAGAACGCATGCCAACCAGAAGCGTGCCGTGGCGGTGCTGGAGCCACTCTACGGCAAATATCCACAGCACCCGGGAATCGCCCATTATCTGATTCACGCCTGTGACAACGCGGAAATGGCCCAGCGTGGACTGGCTGCGGCGCAGGCCTACGCGAAAATTGCCCCGTCAGCTCCGCACGCGCTGCATATGCCGTCGCATATCTTCACGCGTCTTGGCATGTGGAATGATTCCATTGCCTCCAACACTGCGGCGAAAGAGGCAGCACGCCGGCAGGGCGATACGGGAGAAGAGCTGCATGCGATGGATTACCTTGTCTATGCGTACCTGCAAAATGGCCAGCAAAGCGAGGCGGCGCAGGTCATTCAGCAACTGAAGACCATGCCGGAGCTCAACCGCGGTGACTTCAAGGCCGGCTACGCCGCAACCGCCATGCCCGTTCGCTATGCGGTAGAACGAAAACAGTGGGCCGAGGCCGCCAGAATCGAACCACCGCCTTCTCCTGCCCCTCCTCATGTGATTGCCATTGCGGTGTGGGCGCGAGGGCTCGGACTCGCCCGGAGCGGACACCCCGGCGATGCTCGCATGCAGGCGGCGACCCTTGCGCAGCTGGAAGAACAACTGAGGGCGTCCGGCCGCGATTACTGGGCCACTCAGGTGAGTATTCAGAGACTGGAGGTGCTGGCATGGTCATCGCAGGCGGAAAACAGGTCGCAGGAAGCCGCCGCTCTTCTGCGTCAGGCTGCCGATACGGAAGATGCTGTTGAGAAGCTTCCTGTCACGCCGGGGCCGATCATACCTGCGCGCGAACAGCTGGGTGACCTGCTGTTGGAGCTGAAGCAGCCGCAAAGCGCGCTCAAGGAGTTCCAGACTTCCCTGGGGA
>DATJAI010000007.1:0-17934 GCA_035516415.1 Binatia bacterium
TGGAAGAATTCAGGACCTTCAGCATGGCCTTGCCATCATCCCGCAAGGTGAGGCAGCCGTTGAGTTCCTGCATATGTTCCGCCGATGGCGACAGCGAGCCGGATTCCGCTGCCGATGCGGAGTTGTAAACTGCCCGTCCACTCATTGCCGGATCATGATCCATGGACATGCCGGGCATCGCATCGACGCCGGACTCTGCAGCCGACGCTCCGCCGTTGCCGGACATCGCGACCGTAGCGGGCGGAAGTCCGGATGTCGCTTCGGCAATGTCAGCCTGCGTCATTCCCGTTACGTGCGCGGATTCCGCGCCACCGGATTCGGTGAAAGCGGGCCCGGCGTGCATCAGTTGCGCATTCTCGGCGCCCGCGACTTCGAGCATGGCCATCAGCCCCTTCGGCATCCGCGCCATGGCGTGGTCCATGATGGCGAACTTCCCCGGCTGACTGGCCGTCAACTCCAGCATCGCAGCGCCTCCCGGCGGCACGCTGGCGGTCTGCACGCTGGTCAGGGGTGGCGAAGTCAGAGTTCCCAGGTCATACAGTTTGGTGAAGATCTGCCCCACCATGTGGACCGACGAGGTAGCGTTCGGTCCGGCATCGCCAAAGAAGATGCGAACGGTTTCGCCGACTTTCGCCTGCATTGGGTGCTCTTTGGTGAGCGCGCCGACCGCTCCGTTGAAGACGAAGTACTCGGGTGCTTCCTGCATGAGCTTGAGGCCGCTGAACTGCTGCAATCCGGGTTTGCCCATGGGCGCGGCGGTGTAAATCTCGCCCTGCATCACGTAGTATTCGTGGTCCACCTGCGCCAGCCCCGCGGGAGGTTCCACCAGGATGAGGCCATACATGCCGTTGGCAATGTGGTCGCCGATCATGGGCGTGCCGCAGTGATAAACGAACAGCCCTGGCGTGGTCGCCTCGAAGGTGAAGGTCTTCGTCTGTCCCGGGGGCGTTTGCGACAGCGCCGCGCCTCCGCCTGGACCTAGCGCGGCGTGAAAATCAACCGAGTGGGCCATGTGACTGCTGGCATCGTTGTGCAGCGTGACTTCCACGGCGTCGCCCTGGCGAACCCGGATCATGGGCCCGGGCACCTTCCCGTTAAACGTCCAGTAACGGTAGGTGGTCCCATTGGCCGGATCCAGCGCCCCCACCACCTCCTCCGCGGTGAGGCTTACGTGCACGGTTGTTGGCGCGCGATTGCCGACCGGCGGTGGAACATCGGCGGGATCGCGAACGATGTCGGCCACCTTCGCCGAGCCTGTGGCGCTCCCCATTGCCATGTGATGGCCGACTGCCTGTGCCTGCAGCAGATGCGCGCCTGGCATGAATACCAGCAGCGACAGCACAAAAATCCACGCGGTCGTCGTAATTCGGTAATGAGTGCTTTTCTGCATTTCTGGGCTTTCCCCTTCTGGTCCTGCTATGAACTTATGAACCGCTGCATCCTCTGTCATGAAGTAAAGACCTGTACCGCTACAGGAGCGATGACTTTTGTCACAAGCGTCGTGAACACAGCGGAGCGGCGATGGTCCAGCGGCCGCTTTGTCAGCCTGGTTTCGATCAGCATTCCTGGCCAATTCCCGAATTGACTGCAGGGCAGAATTTAGTTGCCAGTATTCGTGCCGGGAGCGTGTATCCTTAGCAGTTGCCGGAGTTCCGGGGGCCGGATGAGGCCCTGTTGTCAACTCTCTCTGACGGCGGCTTGCGTTTTCCGCATCTCAACTCGTCGACGTCGCAAGCCGCAGAGTTTCGCGGAGGCCTGATGGCTACCAAGGTGCAAACCGAAGAACCGACGATTGTCCGCCCGCCCCTGAACAACTTCGAAACCGATCTGGCGCTGGAATTCCTGCGGGTAGTCGAGGAAGCCGCGATCGCCGCGGCCAAGACCATGGGGCAAGGCGATCGCCGGCGTGCCGACCAGGTGGCAACCGAAGCCATGCGCCGGGTCATGGATTCGGTTCCGATGGACGGAACCATCGTCATTGGCGAGGGTGAGCGCGACGAGGCGCCGATGCTCTATATCGGCGAAAAGGTCGGCAAGCGCGACGGCGACACCTATCCCGCAGTGGACATTGCGGTCGATCCGCTGGAGGGCACCAACCTGTGCGCCACCGGCTCGCCCGGCGCCATCACGGTGCTCGCGGCCTCGGAAAAGGGCGGCCTGCTGCATGCCCCCGATTGCTACATGGAAAAGATCGTGGTCGGCCCTTCGTGCAAAGGCGTGGTCGATCTGGAAGCTCCCGTTGCCCACAACCTGCACGTCATCGCCAAGGTACTGGATCGCGACGTCGAGGACCTGGTGATCATCATCCTCGACCGCCCACGGCACGAGAAGCTCATCAACGAGATCCGCAAGGCGGGCGCGCGCATCCGTCTCATCTCCGATGGCGACCTTTCCCCGGGCGTTGCGGCATCGATGCTGGGCTCGGGCGTACACGCCGTGATGGGGACCGGCGGCGCGCCGGAGGGCGTCATTACCGCCGCCGCCGTGCGCTGCCTGAATGGCTACATGGTCGGTCGGCTGGTGGGCTACACGCCGGAGCAGGGCGAGCGCATGAAAGACATGGGCATCACCGATCCCAACCGCATTTATACGGCCGATGACCTGGCGCCGGGCCGGCAGATCATCTTTGCCGCTACCGGCGTGACCGAAGGAACGCTGCTCAAGGGTGTGCGTTTCTTCGGCGATGGCGTTCGCACCACGTCGCTGGTGATGAAGCTGAGCCAGGGCAAAGTGCGCTTCATCGAGACCATCCATCTCGAACGCCGTCCGGATGTGAAGGTCAGGATTCCCGAGCGCTAGTGCGGGCAGCGGGCGAAAGTCAGCTCCCCGAAGTATCGGCGAATGGCTGGCCGGGTCCTCCTCTCCCGGGGAGGGCCTGTGCTGCTGGGCGACAAAACGCGCCAGCTTCCGAATCGGGACTGCAGCTCTCCCCGTGGAAACCCCGGATGCACAATCAGCAACGCGGACTGCGGCCGGCTGTGCCATCCCGCCGGCCCAAGCAACTCATCATTTTCCGCTTGCTTCTTTATTAACAGGAGTAAAATCCAGATAGAAGAGGACGGTAGCTGCGGATGGAAGGTGTGGTCCATCCGGAGAGGTTTTGGCATGAACGTCCATATCAGCTACAAGCTTCCAAAAACACCTGACCTCGAAAAACTAATCAATCAACAACTAGAGAAGCTGGGGCGATATCTTCAGGTATTTCGTCCTGAACTGGTGCACCTGAAGGGGATTGTGGAAGAGAACTCAGCCCGTCAGGGAGTCGTGGTGTCTCTGAATCTGCGGCTTCCATCCGGGCAGATGGCGTCGCAGGAAACCAGCCCGACGCCGGTCAGCGCCATCAAGGCCGCCTTCGATGCCATGGTGGAGCAGGTCAAGAAGCACAAGGAGCTGCTGCGCAACCAGCATACGTGGCGGCGCAAGCGCGGCGAGCGGGGCACGGGGATCAGGACGGTTCCTTTCGAAAAGACAATTGCAGCGGTGAAGCCGGAGCAAGTTTCCGCCCTCGACATCTCCAGCTATGTGGACGTGAACTTCCCGCGCCTGAAGCTCTTCATCCAGCGCGAACTGCAGTACCGTGAAGACCAGGACCAGCTTCTGCCCGAGCAGATCGGCGTGGAGGACGTGGCCAACGAAGCCATAGCCAATGCGCTGGGCGAGCAGAACGACAAGCCGGAGCGAATCAAGGTGGGGGCCTGGGTGCACCGCCTGGCCCTCGACGCCATCGACCGGCTGGCAGCCGAGGGAGGCGACGAGGGGCACATCCCGCTGGAGCGTTCCCATGGCCAGCAGAACGTTCAGGCCACCGATGATGCCCTGCTGCAATTCCATCAGCCTGACGAGAAGCTGTTCGAGGAGAACGTCATTGCCGATCCCGCCGCCACTAACCCCGAAGAGCTGGCGGCGCGGCGGGAGCTGGTCCGGCTGGTGGAGACGACCCTGTCGGGCGCCGGACGCAGCGAACGGGAAGCCTTCATCCTGTATACCATCGAGGGCTTTACCCTGGACGAGATTGCCGATATCACCAGTCACACGGTGGAGGAGGTGCGCACTGCCATTCACAGGGCGCGTGAGCATCTGCAACGCGCCTTGCCTGTCAAGGACACGCTCAAGGACAAGCTGGTGGAGTATTCCAGGAGCGCGTAGCCAGGGGGACCGGGCGATCCCCGCAAAACAGCGAAGCACAGCAGAAGCACAGAAAGTCGACAGGAGAACCGGAATGATCACGCGCGATGACATCCGTGAACTCGCCAATTTTCAGTCGCCGGAGGGCTGCGCGGTCTCGTTTTACTATCAGCCCTCGACGCCACTCAACAAGTCGCACCGGGAGGAGGTAATCCTGGTAAAGGACATGGTCCGCAATGCGCTGCGCGAGGCCGAAAAGCGCGGCCGGAACGGCTCGACGCGCAGCGACCTGGAGCGGATCAGCAACATGATCGATCCGCTGCACGGCAGCGGCAAAGCCAAGGCCATTTTCGCTTGCAGCCAGCACGGATTCTGGCGCGAATTCGACCTGCCGGCGCAACTGGTGGAGTCGCGCATCGGCGTAAGCCGGCGCTTCCGCCTGAAGCCGCTGGCGGCGGTACTGGATGCCGAACAGCGCGCCTGCGTGCTGCTGGCTGACCGCACCAAGGCGCGCGTCTTCGAGCTGAGGAACGACGATATCAGCGAGAAGGAAGACTTCATCAATGAGCTGACGCGACGCGGCAAGAGCGTTGGCCGGGCAGACTACGAAGGCGGCCAGGCCGAGCGCAAGGTGATGAACGAAGCCCTGCAGCACTTCAAGCTCGTGGCTGACCGCATCGAGCAGTACTTTGAACGCGGAGTTTGCGACCGCCTGGTGATCGGCTGCCGCGATGACGTGTGGTCGGAGATCGAACCACAACTGCAGTCGAAGGCGAGGCAGCATCTGGCCGGACGCTTCCGTATCGATCCCAAGGCCGCCACCCCGGAGCAGGTGAAACACATGGCCCGGCAGCAGCTGGCGGAGTACAGCGCTACCCGCAAGCAGGGACTTATCCGTGAGGTAATAGGGGAAGCCCATCGCAACGGCCGCGGCGCCGTCGGCCTGCGGCGCGTACTGCGCTCGCTGGAGGCCGGGGAGGTGCTGACCCTGTTGCTCGGTTCCAATTTCCATGCCCCAGGCGTGAAGTGCTACAACTGCGGACACATGGACCTGCACTCGGCCCCGAACTGCGCCGTCTGCGGAAAGGAAAACACGGAACTGGAGGACATTGGCGACGCCATCGTGGGGCACGCCATCCGCACCGGCGTCGAACTGGTTTACATTCCCGACGACGAGGAGTTCGACCGTATCGGCCGCATCGCCGCGCTGCTGCGCTTCCGCGCGGTACAGAACCCGGCCGTGAGGGCAGCCGTCTAGTATCGGAAACATCAGTCACCAGAAGGCACAGCGATGAGCTGTGCCTTCGCTGTTCAGCTAGGGATTGTAGCGGGCCAGCCAGGCGGCAATCTCGCGAACAATGTCGTGGCGCTGCTCCCATACCGTGGGGAAGTGCGGCGAGCCGGGATAAGTGACCATGCGAGTTGCCTTGCAGCGCGCCGCCAGAACTTCAAACAGCTCGCGCCCCTGGTAGGGAGGAACACGCTCGTCGGCCGCACCATGCAGGATCAACAGCGGCGTGGTTACATTTTCCGCGTGCATGGCGGCGGAAAAGATGAGGAATGCGTTGGGGTCCTTGTCGGGCCAGCGGGCGTCATAATCGATCTGCTGCACGTCGCTGGTCCAGATGAAAAGGTGAGCCAGTCGGTGATGCCCGCCCCTTCGATGGCCGCCTTGTAGCGGTTGCTCTGGGTCACCCCCCAGGAAGTCAGGAATCCTCCGGCGCTCCAGCCGAAGATGGCGAGCCGGCTGGCATCAGCCCAGCCCTGGGCGATGGCGTAGTCGGTGGCGCTGTCCACGTCGCGCCAGGCGCGATCGCCGAAATGCTGGTAGATGGCTTCCATGAAGTCGGTGCCGTAGCCGGTAGAGCCGCGATATTCCGGCTGCAGGACGACGTAGCCCATACCGGCGAGCAGCCTGGGGAAAAAGCTGATGTGCAGCGTGTCGTTGCCTTCCGGGCCCCCGTGCGGCAGCACCATGAAGGGATAGCGGCGGCCGGCAATGTAGTCCGCGGGGAAGGTGACGATGCCTTCCAGGGCGATCCCTTCCGCGCTGCTCCAGTGCACCGCGCGCACCTCGCCCAGTGCGATCTTCGCGAGCTGGTCATCGCCTTCGTTGGTGATCTTCTTCAGCGTGTTGTCCTGCGCGATGGCCACATTGGAGGTGTGCTGCGGATCGCCAACCGTCAGAACCCGCACGTCAGGGGCGGAGGCGATCTGGGGTGTCACGACGCTCTCCTCAATGGTGCCGCCCGGCCATTTGTAGGCGGGCGCCAGCGAGCCGTTCCGAAAACCGTCAATTTCCGTCTTAACTCCGCGGGCCACCATGACCCAGGCGTTCCCGTGAGGGTCAACCGAGAGATGAAACGCGCTGCCCTGCAGTGCCGGAGTGCGATCCTGCGGAGGGCCGCCGTCGGCAGCCACCGTCCAGACGTGATCGGGTGTGAGCACGGATGAGGTCGTGCTCAGAAATGTAAGCTCCTTGCCGCCCTCGAGCCAGCCAATATTGGAGGCGGCATTATCGATGCTGGCGAGGTGGCGAGCGCCGGAAGCGCTGCAGACGTCGATGTCGGAACGGACGCGATGAAAGCCGATCTTCGGTGTCTGCGAAAGCAGTGCGAGCGAACTTCCATCGGGCGACCACGCGATGCCTTCATGAGCAATGTCCCGCAATGCAGGGCACCACCACGCGCCGCCCGAGCCGTCGGCATTGACGACGTACAGACTGACGGGTTCAGCTTCGATGACGGTATGCACGTCCGCCAGCGGATCGGGAAGCCGCGGATCGGCGAGGATGGCGTAGCGGCGGCCGTCGGGCGAGATGAGCGCCGAGTGGATGCCCCTTGGCAACGCGGTCAGCGGCACGGGCGTAGCCGCCGCGGCAGCCGGCGTACCCGGTGGTCCCAGCAGCAGCGTAGCCAATTGCGCGAGCTTGCCGACCTCATACGTTCCGTAGAGCGCCTTGCCATCAGCGGTGAAGCCCGCCGGCCGGAACTTTTCCGGAATGCTGAGATGGCGAGCTTCGCCGCCGCTGGCTGCGATCAGTTGCCACTCGGTGGTGTCCGGCCCCTTGGGGCCGCCGAAACTTACGCGATAAAGAACTGTCTTGCCGTCCGGCGACACCGCGACTGCTGTAGCACGGCGCAGCGTGGCCGCATCATCAAAACTGAATGGATGGCGTGTGCTCTCAGCTTCCAGGATCGCAGCTAAGAAGAACAGCACAGCCAATGTAACGGCAATCTTGCGCATAGGTTTGGTTCCACCTTGCAAATTCCAAAGACGAGAAGGATAACAGCGGACGCACGGCGGCACCAGACGCCAGGGTTCCGGGTAGTGTCCTAATTTCAAAGCCCGATGAGATTAGGACACTACCGGGTCCTGGATCCTCTTGTGACTCCCTGCCATGCATGCGACTCGCAGTCGCAGAGCTCCTGCGCGAGTTCGTGTCCGGATTGCGATAGCCGCGCAGGAGTTACCCGGCAGATACCCCTTCGGAGGTTTCGCTTGAAGCCGGCGGTGAGCGCTTCTAGACTTGCGGATGTTCTGGTGTCTCCCCCCTCCGATCCCTTCAGCACTAAAGTGGTGGTTTTTAACGCCTCGGAGCGATGGTGCTATATGCTGTGGTTTCCACAGCCTAGCCCAATATGTTGCGTTTTGCGTCTTGACCCCCTCAGCGCCGCGGACGTAAAGTTGGGTTGACCCGGGCGGCAACTGTCGCCCCGTCTCCCCGCTCGCATTACCGGGAGGCTGCTGTCACGAGCGCTGAAGCGCGTCCCGATGCGCCGCCGCCAAGGAGTTCGCTTTGCTGAAACTGAAGAAGCTGCAAATCCTGGGTTTCAAGTCGTTCTGCGACCGCACCGACCTGCGCTTCCAGGGCGAGGGCATCGCCGCCATCGTTGGACCCAACGGGTGCGGCAAGTCGAACATCTCCGACGCCATCTCCTGGGTACTGGGCGAACAATCGGCACGGCTGCTGCGCGGCGTCCACATGCAGGACGTCATTTTCGCCGGCACCCGCGAGCGCAAGCCCACCGGCATGGCTGAGGTTTCCCTCACTCTTGTCGATCCCGAAGTTTACGGCGATGTCGCCGAGCCCGAGATCGACGTTCACGACGACCTGCCGGAAGAGGACTGGGACGAGACCGCTCTGCGCGCCGAACGCGCCGCCGAGGTCGAGCGTTATTCCGGCGAGGTTCGTCCCGGCCAGGACGATGAAGAGCACGCTGCCGCCGACAGTCCTGCGCCCCACGAAAACGCAACCGCTCCCCAGGTTGTGCTGAAGATCCGCCGCCGCAAATTCCGGCGCACCTTCAAGGCCGGCGAGATCCAGATCACCCGCCGTCTGTTCCGCTCGGGCGAAAGCGAATATCTGCTGAACGGCAAGCTCTGCCGGCTGCGCGACATTCAGGACATCTTCATGGGCACGGGCCTCGGCCCCGAGTCCTACGCCATCATCGAGCAGGGCCGCATCGGACAAATCCTCAGCAGCAAGCCAACCGATCGCCGGGCCATCCTCGAAGAGGCCGCCGGGATTACCAAATACAAGGCGCGCAAGCGTCTGGCCGAGGCGCGGCTGGAGGACGCCAGGCTCAACCTGGCGCGCATCAACGACATCTTCGACGAAGTCACACGCCAGATGAACTCGCTGAAACGCCAGGCAGCCAAAGCCGAGCGTTATGCGCGGCTGCGCGAAGAGATGCGCGCGAAACTGCGCCTCGTACTGGCCAGCAAGTTTGCCCAGCTCGACAGTGAGGGGCTCGCGCTGGAGCAGCAACTGGCGGAGCTGACGGAAGAAATTCGCGGCCAGGCCGAAGCCGTGCAGCAGATGGAAGCCGAGCATGGCAACCGTACGCAGCGCGGATACGCCATCGAGCGCGAGGGGCAGGAAAATCGCGAGCTGCTGAACTCGCTGGCGCTCGATCTGGATCGCGCCGCCGCCCGCCGCCGCACCAACGAAGAGCGCTGTGGGGAACTCGATGCCCGCTCCGCCGGAGCCGAGGCGGAAATCGCCAACACCGGCGCCCAGGCCGCCAGGCTGCAACAGGAGCTGGAAACCGATCGGGCAACGCTGGAAGCCGCCAATTGCGAAGTTGCGCAGGCCCAGCAGCAGGTCCAGCAGCGGCAGCAGGAAGCCGCCGCGGCGGCTGCGTCACTTCTCGACGTGGAACGCCAGCAGGAGCTGCGCCGTGACGAGATTCTCCGGGCCGTCTCCGCCGCTTCCGCCGTACGCAATCGCATCACCCAGGCCGAGGAGCACAAGGCTGCGCTCGAGCGGGAAGCGCAACGACTGCGCGACGACAGCGCCGCCGCCCATCAGCAGATGGAGAGCTTCGGCGGACAGCGCGACCAGTTGGCGCTGGAGCTCGACACCGCTTCGCAGCGCGTCGCCGCGCTCACTTCGCAAATTGCGGGAACGCGCGAGCAGCTGGAAGGCAAGCGCGCCGCCGAAGCCGAAGCCAAGCGCCAGCTCGATGGCCTGCGCGGCGAATTCGCCTCCCTGATGGGCAGGCGGGGCTCGCTGGAAGCAGTCATCGCCGAGCACGGCTACGCCACCGAGTCCGTCCGCCGGCTTTTCACCTCGGGAGCGCTGCAGGGTGGCCGCGCGCCCGCGGGAGTGCTGGCCGACTTCCTCGAAGTGGAAGATCGATATGAGCACGTGGTGGACGACTTCCTGCGCGATGAACTGAATTACATCGTGGTGAAATCGTGGGACGCTGCCGATGAAGGCCTGCGGCTGCTGCGCTCCGATGTCGACGGCCGCGCTACCTTCCTCGTGCATCCCGAAGACTCGCAGGCGAAGTTCTCCTTCCATGCTGCGGAATCGGCGCAGCCCGTCCCCCAGGCCAGCGGCGTCGTCCCGCTCAAGCACTGCGTTCGCGTCCTCAACGGCTTCGGCAAATCGCTGGAAGTCATCCTGCCCAAGCTGGGCAACGGCTACATCGTGCCCGATCCCGAAATTGGCCGCACTCTGGCGCTGGAGAATCCCGACGCCTTCTTCCTCTCACAGTCGGGCGAGTGCTTCCATAACGTCACGGTCACCGGCGGCAGGCAGCGCAGCCAGGGACCGCTGTCGATGAAGCGCGAGCTGCGCGAGGTACTGCTGCAGGCGGGCGAACTGGAGCGCGCCATTCGCGAGAAAGAGATCCAGATTGCGGCACTGGGCCGCGACATCGCCGCTCTCGACAGCCTGTTCCATCGCCTGGAGGACGAAAAGCGCGACTCCGAACGCCAGGCCATGACCTCCGGGCACACCCTGCGCCAGCTCGAAAACGAGATGACGCGGGTCCGGGAGCGGCTCTCCACCTGGGAAAGCGAGCTGCGGCGAGTCGGCGAGGAGGGCGCTGAACGCGAAAATTTCATCACCTCGCAGCTCGGCGAACTGTTCGCACACGAGGAAAAGCAGCACTCGCTCGAGGCCGCGATGCAGTCCGCGCAGAGCAGTCTGGAGCTGCTGCGTCAGGGGCGCGATGACGCTGCCCAGCTGGCCAGCGAAGTCCGTGCCCATCTCGCTACCCTGGAGGAACGCCGCCGCGGAGCGATGCTCGCCGTGCAGCGTATCGAGGCGATGTCGTCGGAGCTGGCCGCTCATCTGGCGAAGCTGCGGTCGCAGGTGGAGACGGCTGCGGCGGAGAAGCAGCAGCGCCAGGCGGAGAATCTGCAGCTTGCCGGGCAGGTCGCGGCATGGACCGCCGGGCGCGAAATCGCGCAGCAGCGCGAACGCGAATTGCAGGAGGAATTACAGGCCGTCCGCCTTCGCATGGCCGGACTGGAAGAGGCTCTGAAGTCGGCGCGCGGGGCTCTCGATGCCGCCCGCGATCGCCGCGGCGGGCTCGCCGCCGACCAGGCCCGCCTACAGTCAGACGTTCAGCACCTGGCCGAAACCTGCGTCCAGGAGCTGGGTTGCCGGCGCCACGAACTGATTGCCGACGACTCCGTCCCCCGCCTCGCTGGAGAAGAGCTTGCCGGGGAAGAAAATGCCTGGCGCGAGATGCGGAGCCGGCTGGAGAACATGGGACCGGTGAACATGATGGCGCTGGAAGAGTACAGGGAGACCGCGCAGCGTCACCAGTTCCTGGAAACCCAGCGGCTCGACCTGCTGCAATCCATCGAGAATACGCTGAGCACCATCCGGGAGATCGACACCATCTCGCGGCAGAAGTTCGAGCAGGCCTTCAACGTCATCAACGAAAACTTCGGTCGCGCCTTCAGCAAGCTCTTCGGCGGAGGCCAGGGATTCATGCGCCTCACCGACCAGGAAAATTCGATGGAGAGCGGCATCGACGTGGTCGCCTCGCCTCCGGGCAAGAAGTTGCAGAATGTGCTGCTGCTGTCAGGCGGCGAGAAGGCGCTCACCGCGCTGGCGCTGCTGGTCGGCATCTTCCAGTATCAGCCCAGCCCGTTCTGCATTCTCGACGAGGTCGATGCCCCGCTCGACGAAGCCAACATCGGCCGCTTCACTGAGCTGATTGCCGGGATGAGCGCGCAGACGCAGTTCATCATCATCACTCACAGCCGGAAGACGATGGGCATGGCGCCAGTGCTCTACGGCGTCACGATGCAGGAGCCCGGCGTGTCCAGGCTGGTGTCGGTGCGCTTCCAGGAAGAATCAAAGCTCGCCCTGGCGACAGCGTAAAGGGCTGATTGCGCCGGCTGGCCCGGGCTTGTCTGCGGCTTTGCCCCATCCCCGCCGTCGGGCCGGTGAGCCTATTTCCGCCAGCGAACATCCAATCAGGCAGCGAAGCTCCCGGCCCACGTGATTCCCGGGGGCAAGGTGGTTCTATGCTGCGCAGTCCTCTCTTTCTTGCTGCATTGCTGCTCGTTTCCGGCGTCTGGCTGCGAGCCCAGGAAGGGCATCCCGGTGCGGACATCTGGCGGTTTCCCGATAAAACCTATCCAAGTACGATAGACGGCTGCCTGCGAAGCTCTGGCGGGCATTACAGCGTCACTGACAGCGCAGGGAACAACTACGACCTCACCGGCAGCACCGCCTGGCTCAGCCGCTATGTCGGGCATGAGGTTGAGGTCACGGGCAAGCCGACGGTGATAACCCTCGACACCACAGTCACGCGGGCTGCTTCTACCGCGGAAGAGTTCCCCGCCCTGGAAGTAAAGGGCGCAAAGCAGATCGGGGACAGGTGCGACCCGCCAGGCGGAACGCAACGGTGAGCCGCGACGAGCTCTCGCGTTGCCTTCACTGGAAGGGATTTACAACGCGCAGTCCGTTGACCTTTCGAGCCGGCTGCAGATCTTCCGAGAAGACCACGCCGCAGCCAGCCTGGCTCGCGGCGCGCAGCACCAGTGCATCCCAGAAAGAAAAGCCGTGAAGCCAGTGGAGATCGATCGCGGCCAGAACGTCGGCGACCCCGGGCTCTACCACATCGAATTCCGCTAGCAGCTCCACCTTACGACGTGCCACGCGAATGTCCAGATGCAGCTTACGCGTCACGGTGACGAAATACTCCTGCAGCACCTGCAGGGATACGACACCGGTTCCCGCGCGCCGGTGCTCTGCCACCAGCTCTATGGCCCGGCGCCGCTTTGCGGGGGAGCCCCGGTCGTCGGAATAGACAAGCACATTGGTATCGAAGAAGCTACGAGCGCTCATGGATCTCGTTGCGATCGAAGCGCCAGCCGCGTGAATGACCGCGCCCTGAGAGCTGTTTGAATTCTTCGATGCTGCGCTCGGGATCGTCGCCGCCGGCCAGTTTGCGGAGATAGTCGCGAATCAGCTGATTCAGGCTCTTGCCGAGAGCGTCTGCTTTTTTGCGCGCGCGTGCAACCAACTGCTCGTCAACCGATAATGTAAGATTCATTCACACAGTATATGTGCGCATGTATGCTGTGTCAAGAATCGGGCTTGTTGCCGGCGGCCGGCTGCCCTGTTGTCGGGAACGTAAGAGAAAGGGAGCTGTACGCTCCCTTTCTCTCCGGTCGGAACGTTGTGCTCAGTTGCCGCCCGCGCTCGACATGGCTGCCGGTGCGAAGGACACGCCGGTGTTGCTGTGGCTGAAATCGATTTCACTGATGGTGGTGCTGCCGTTGCCATCCTGGGTGATGATCTGGTTGTATTCGGGCGCGCTGGCCAGCTGCTTCACCTGCCCGCTGGCGGAAGCCACTTCCTTTCCGTTCCGCAGGAACTTCACTTGGGCAGTTGAGCCGCTGGTCTCGCACTTGACGGTGTAGTCGCCGGCGGGCAGCGTCGTGCCGTTCACTTGCGCGTCATGGAATAGCCTTACCGTCTGCGCCTTTGAGCCGGCGAAGGCGGTGATCGACATAGCTAGGGCAAAGATCAACAGGCCTACCTGGGCCACTGTACGGGTCATGGTGCACTCTCCTTGTTTCTGGCGATGGTTACTGGCGACCCATACGCGTGTGCCGCTTCCGGCCGTTGCCGGCCCGGCAGGACGCGGGATGCTTGCAATTCCCGCCGCGTCGCATAGAATGTCACTCCGGGGTTGAACAGCGCAGGGACGCCTCAAGCCTCCCTCAAGTCCTGTCTCGCCTGGGCCGCCAAACCGCTGGCGAAACATTCTGTTCGACCCCAACTTTCCCGCATGCGGAGTGCAGGACACTCCTCTGCCACAATCTCCTGATGGATATACGTCCCACGCCCGCGAAAGTTCGAGGGCGTGGGAATTTTTTCGCGTGCTGACTTTGACGGGAGATGGCTCGCCGCGTGAGCGCATTTCATCCCGCTGCTCGCAGTCATTCACTTTGCATTCAGGAATCGTGCAAACATCGCAGCGGGCCATGCATTCGTCACACACGGTCCCGTTTCCGGTCCCGCGCCACGGCCCGCCGGTTCCATGCCTGCGTTCGTGCCGCGGGACACCGTGGGCGAAGTGCTACGCATATATCCGGTTGCCCGGGCTGTTATCGGGAAAGGATCATCGAGCAGACCAACATCGCAACAAAGAAGCAGACATACACAATCGTCATCCACGGAATGTTCTGCGTCCTCATGTCGCCACCGGAGGGCCTGCTTACGAATGGCTGAGGGTCTGATTGCAAATGCTGGACGGTCCGCTTGCAATATTCGGAGGATCTGCTTCTAATATTCCGCCCACCGCGGCAGGTCGTCAAGCGCCATTAGGTGGCAGCTCAAAAAATCTCGCCCAGTCGCCGCAGCTCCGATTTCAGGGCCGCCAGGCGTTCCTCAAGCTCTGCCGTCTCGGCGGGGAGCAGCTTGACCCTGTTCATCATCCGTAGCACGGTATCGTAGGCCTTCCTCGCTTCCTTCCGGCTGCGTTCGCTTCTTGCGGCAACCGACGTCCTGGATGCCACATCTGCAAACGTCAGCGCCATTCTGAGTTCTGTCTGCAGAAACTCCAGCATCGTCCTCTTTGCAATGAGATGAACGGGCACGGTGGGCGGCATGGCTGCACCGGACGAGATTCGCGGGAAGTCAAGTGTAACTTATGCTGGCGGCTTCTGAAATCGCCGGGTTATCCAGGCAACCGGCGCAGGATTCACCGCTTTCGCCGCAGGTACGGAAGTGGGTGCAGATCCTCTTCCCGGCTGCCGGCTAACAGAGTGGAACCTGGGGACGGGCTTTCGGCTCCGACGCCGGTGACGTCCGCCGGCTCTGAGGTCTTTGGAGAAGTGACCCGATTTGGCTACAATTTCGTTGTGGCGCGGGCGTAGTATTCCCGGCGGCCCGCTCCTGATCGTGCGAAAGTGGCGGAATTGGCAGACGCACCAGACTTAGAATCTGGCGGGTAAAACCGTGGGGGTTCGAGTCCCCCCTTTCGCACCAGCAACTTCCAGCGGTGCCGCGTTCAGCAGTTTTTCCGCTGTGCCCAATTTTGTGCCCACCCTGCTAAGTCGATCACGCCAACCGGCAATAGCTGCCCGCATTCCTGCGGCGCGATGGCTACCATAGCCGGGCAGCGGAGATCGAAGAGGGCGAGACGGGTGTAATATAGTGCCGTTTTCGAGATCAAAAGGGAAATCCCGGTTGAGATGAAAGAATCCGCCGACAATCAGTCCGCGCTTATTGCGCTGCCGAAGGGGGAACTCTACGACTTCCTTAAGAATGAAGTCGCATTTCAGCGCCGCCGCGACTTCGCTCCTGGTCGCCATCATCGGCGGCGTCGTTGCCCTTACTCCAATCAACGGAGTTACGCTGGCCGATCGCTACAAGGTGCTGTGACTCTAGCTATCCTGGTTCTGGGCGGCTTCTCTTGTTTCTGGATGCACGTACACTGGCAAGAGTATCTCCGCGCCCGCAAGCAGCTTTCCGCCTATTACAACGAGATCGCCGAGAACGGCCAAGACAAGCCCTGGAGACATGACTATACAGGTACAGCTGCGGTTCTGGCTTAACAGCGGTAGCACTGTTTGCGGTCTGGGTTCCTTTCAGCAGCGGTGACACGCGACTGCCTCAGCAAGTTTGCGGCACACCGGGGCAGGCTGGCAGCTGAGGTAGGATCTATCCCGGCGGCTGAATCAACGGTCACACCGTCTACCGCTTTTGGGAAAGGCCCGCACCATACTGGCGCAATCAGGCAGTAGATCTTTGGCGCGTGCAAGCCATTAAGATCAACTTTTTTTGTTACCGATGCTCCAACGCATTCTTGGTCGCAGCTAGCGACATTTGCATATCCTTGACCGAGTGACTCACGGCGATGCGCCGGACGATGGAACCCTTAAATCCGGTGAGTCCAGCCTGCTCCGAACCCATTACCTGAACGAGGAAGAACCCCGGTTGTTTTGGGTTGTCGTTGCCGCTAATGCAATAGGTGAGGTCCAGCGCAGTCTCGAAGTAATGGCTGGAATAAATTTGCTTTTCCGCAATCGTGTAAGCCGGTTCGTTGGGGCTGTTCCCCTGCATGGTCACGACCTGCACGATGCGCAGAGTCGGCTTCAGTCCGAATTTAACGCTTTCCCAGTAAAACATGCTGTCTATGTTGACCGATTTGAACTGCGGATAATTAACGATATAGTTGTAGAACTCAGGTACATCTTGGGGGAGTGCCTTCGAGTAGCTGAGTATATATTTGAACTGATCGGCCACGTTGACTTGCTGTTTCTTGTCGTTGTAGACCTCGCCGAGCAGCTTGTCACCCTGTTGTTGGTAAAGCTGCATCCTGGACAAAGCCGTCTTCTGAAGGTACTGGTTTACCTGGTCATCCACGTTGGGCGCCGACCAGTTGACGGACTTACGAACATCCTCGATCGTGCTGCCCGGTAGTTGAATCGCACAATTACCCGGATTGCACCTCTTCAAAGACTGAATGTCCTCGCTGTCGAGGCCGAAACCTTTGAGATCAGAAAGCTGGGGAGGATTGCTGTACTGGTTAATCGCCAAATAACCGGGGGTACTCCGCAGGCGATTGAAGTCATAGGCATACTTCACGTAGCTTTCAGGGTCGGCGTTGATGTAGATCGCCCCGAAGACGAATATCTCGGCGGGAGTACGGGACTCGAGGGCCTTGGCGAAAGGTTCGCCATTCCGGATGCTATTTATTTGATCTTGGTTCAGCCCTAGATTCTGCTTAAGATGGTTCTGCAAGATTGCAGAAGCCTGCGAAAAACCGGGACATGCGGCGATCGTGACGACCGTGACCAGCACAGCAAGCTCGACGATTCTTCGTTTCATGACATCCCTCTCTCCTACTGCTTGAAGACCAACGGCGGCCCGCTGACGTGCTTAACCTTGAGTGCAACAGTCACCTCGACGCGGTTGGCAATCCTGATGAAGGGGATGCCGTTATTCATCCCGTATTCTTTGCGGTCGAAGGCCATTGTTCCGTTAACGGTGGCAGAGCCAGTCCCTTTGCCGAACACCTTTAGCTCCAGCTTCTCCTGTCGGGTCACTCCACGAATCGTAAAGTCGCCATCCAATTCAAAGGTGTCGGGACCGGTCTGAACAACTTTCGTAGATTTAAACGTGATATAAGGATCTTGCTTGACGTTGAAGAAATCTTTGCCCTTCAGTTTGCCATTCTTCATGCCGCTTCCGGTATCCACGCTGTCGGCATAGATGTTGATGTCCAAGACGCCCGATTCCACAGCCGTGGACGTGTATCTGAGAGTGGCGTCCCACTTCTTGAAAGTGCCCTGAATAGGCACCGACGCCTCGACGCCAAACGTAATTGTGCTCTCTAGCGGAATGACCTCGGAAACAGGAACATCCTGTGCTCGGCCTGCTGGCGGGAGCACGGCGAACACTAGGAGGCAGAGGACAGTTAATCGCATAGGATCCTTCCCTGAACCTGGAGCGCGTAATAGACTGCATTTGCTGATAAGCACTTTAGACGCGGCTAAAAATGCCGTCTACTGCCCTTTGGGGAAGGTGTGGCGGATTGAGAAATGACGTACTCTCAGGGATAAGGATTTTACAGTTTTGGTAGGGGACGCCTCGTCAGCGTTGCAACTTTCTTTGTGTCTTTTGCACAATTTGGAAGGCTTCCTTCTCTGCAATCGGCAACGTAAATCGAAACGAGGCCCCGCCCGGAATCCTGTTCTCTGCCCAGAGCCGACCGTTGTGCGCCTCAATGATCGTGCGGGAGATCGGCAGACCCATGCCCATACCCTTCGGCTTGGTGGTGAAAAAGGAATCAAAAATATGCGTGAGCTCGTCGGCGGGAATACCAGGGCCGGAATCGCTCACGGCGATCTCGACGGTCTTTGCTCCGTCGAATGTCGCGGTTACGCTGACACGTCGATCCCCCCGGTTCACCTGATCTATCGCATCCAAGCCATTGACTATCAGGTTCAGCAGCACTTGCTGAAGATGCACGAGGTCACCAAACACCGGCGGCAGATTCTCCGCGACGGCCGATTCCAATCTTATATGCCGTGTGGCAG
>DATJAI010000008.1:0-9216 GCA_035516415.1 Binatia bacterium
AACCACCCGCTCACCATCAGCAATGTGCCCGGGCTGACGACCGGAACACAACAGATCACGGGCACCTGCACGACCTGCCATGACACACCGAACGTCGGAAACCATTCCTTCCCGCTGCCGCTCGATATCGGCACCGTACGCTCGCCGCAGTACGAGACCGACCCGAACATCCTCGCGGGGTTGCAGCAGCTGTCGCTCCCAACCATACCGGTATTCCAGCTGCTTTGCACGCAGGGTCCGCTTGCAGGGCAAACGTTCTATACGACCGATCCAGGCAAAGCGCTGATCACGGGCCAGTGCACCGACATCGGGCGCGGCAAGGGTCCCATCCTGCGTGGACTGGCATCGCGCGCACCATACTTTCACAACGGAGCTGCTGCGAACCTCTCGCAGGTCGTGAACTTCTACGACCAGCGCTTCCAGATGGGACTCTCGCCACAACAAATGCAGGACCTGATCAACTTCCTGCAGACGCTGTAGTGGAACCATCGGCCTGGCTTGGCCTACAGGTTTACGAGCGACGGTGGGAGAAAGCGAATCTGGAACGTGGTGCCGGGAGGGGCCGAACCCCCACGGCCCGAAGGCCGGCGGATCAGAAGAGAGGACACTTCAAGCGAAGTAAAGGCCGGATACACGCTGATGCGGTCGCCACTGCGCACCAGACACGTGAACCCCACGGGCTCACTATTGACCAGAATGAGATCGACTTCCGTACGAGGCACGCCTTTGTTCCGACTGTAAGTGATTGGTGCGATGAGCGGCCCAAGGGGACTATTTAGGAACCGCTGCCCTATCCATCTGGGCTACAGGGCCGCCCGGCGCAGTCATGATGATGATGGCGCCGTTCGCTTTCGTCGGCTAATCGCTGCCCGATGCCATGCTGTGGCATGCAGGCGGGCCGTCTCCGAAGCAGGAGCAATGCCAGGCGGTCACAGCGTCCTGTGCGGCTACTCACGGCCTGAAAGTGTCAGAAAAGAGCACAATCAAGAGTTGGAAGTTCGCTAATGCTGGAGACAGAGAATGCCGGAAACTTTACTCCGTGAGCCCATTTCGGCCGAAGCTGACCGCCGTGCGGAAGCGCCCGCGCAGCCCAGAAAAACCCGGGCCTTCAATTCGTTCCAGATTGCGCAGGCGCAGTTCGACAAGGTGGCTGAGTACCTCGGCCTCGATCCGGCGACCCGCGATCTTCTCCGCTACCCTTTGCGCGAGTACCAGTTCGCGATCCCGGTGCGCATGGACGATGGAACGGTGAAGGTGTTCCGCGGCTTTCGCGTGCAGCACAATGACGCCCGTGGTCCGGGCAAGGGCGGCATCCGCTTCCACCCGCAGGAGACCATCGACACCGTACGCGCTCTCGCCATGTGGATGACATGGAAGTGCGCCGTGGTCGACATTCCCCTGGGCGGCGCCAAGGGGGGAGTGATTTGCGATCCCCATAACCTCAGCGCCCGCGAGCAGGAGCAGATTTGCCGCGGCTGGGTGCGACAGATCGCCCGCAATGTCGGCCCCATCTCGGATGTACCCGCGCCGGACGTGATGACCAATGCCCAGCACATGCTGTGGATTCTCGATGAGTTCGAGCATATTCATGGAGGCCGGTATCCCGGCTTCATCACCGGCAAGCCGGTGGACCTGGGAGGATCGCTGGGCCGCACCGAGGCGACCGGATATGGCGTTGTCTTCACCCTCCGCGAGGCGCTGAAGGAATTGGGAATGCGCCCGGAAAACACCAGCGCCAGCGTGCAGGGCTTTGGCAATGTGGCGCAGTATGCCATTGATCTGTACCACCGGCTTGGCGGACGCGTTGTCACCGTGTCCTGCTGGGACCAGACCGACCAGTGCTCCTATACCTATCGCAGGCGCGACGGAGTTAACCTGCAGGACCTGTTGTCGATTACTGACCGCTTTGGCGGCATCGACCGGACCCGCGCCGTGGAGCTGGGCTACGAGCTGCTGCCCGGCGATGCGTGGATTGAGCAGGACGTGAACATCCTCATCCCCGCCGCCATCGAAAACCAGATCACCGGGGACAACGTCGGCAGGATCGCGTCCTCGGTGCGCCTCATTGCCGAGGGGGCGAACGGACCGACCACCCCGGAAGCCGATGCGGAGATTCAGGCCCGCGGCATCCTGCTGATTCCCGACTTCCTGGCCAACGCCGGCGGCGTTACCTGCAGCTACTTCGAGCAGGTGCAGAGCAACATGAACTACTTCTGGGAGAAGGACGAAGTGCTGGGCAAGCTCGACGTGAAGATGACGTCGGCTTACATCGCGGTTTCCGAGCTTGTGCGCCGCGAGAAGCTCTACATGCGCGATGCCGCGTATGCTATCGCCATTGGTCGTGTGGCCAGGGCCTGCCATGAGCGGGGCTGGGTGTAGTCTGGTTGGCAGATCCGGGCGTCGAGGTCGGAAATGATCGAGACCAAGCCCGCAGCGCTCGACCTTCCTGCGTTCGACCGCAAGTTCTGGGATGGAACTTTCCGCTTCACGCGGCTCGGCACCGGTGCGCTCGGCGGCAAGGCTGGCGGCCTGGTGTTCATGAAGGACCTGCTGGCCGGTACCGTGGACCCCGCCCGCTATCCCGGTGTGGAAGTCAGCGTCCCCACCATGGCCGTCATCGCGACGGACAGCTTCGACGAATTCATCGATCGCAATCGCCTTACTCAGCTGCCTCTCGATGAGCTGGGCGACGACCGCATCGGTCACGCATTTCAGCATGCCGAGCTTCCCACCGAATTGCTGGGCGACCTTCGCGCGCTTAGCCAGCAGGTCAGGACGCCGCTCGCGATCCGCTCTTCCAGCCTGCTGGAGGACGCACTCGAGCATCCCTTCGCGGGCGTGTACGCCACCAAGATGATCCCCAACAACCAGTTCGACGCGGACACCCGCTTCCGCCGCCTGCTTGAGGCGATCCGGTTCGTCTACGCTTCCACCTGGTTTCGCGAGGCGCGCGATTACATCCGCAGCACCGGCCGCCAGACCGTGGAAGAGAAAATGGCGGTCATCATCCAGGAGGTTGTCGGGCGAAGGCATGGGGATCGTTTCTACCCCGAGCTGTCGGGCGTGGCCCGCTCATACGACTTTTACCCGACGCCGCCCGCGCGGCCTGAGGACGGAGTGGTGAGCCTTGCGCTCGGGCTGGGGAAGACAATCGTTGATGGCGGCCTAAGCTGGACGTATTCGCCCGCATATCCGCACAAGCCGCCTCCATTCGCTTCGGTGGACGAGATGATCGCCGGAACGCAAAGCGAGTTCTGGACGGTCAACATGGGCAAGTCGCCGGCGTACGATCCGGTGAGCGAGGTCGAATATCTGACGTGCGCCAGCCTGGGCGATGCTGAAGCCGACGAAACGCTGCGATTCGTTGCCTCCACTTATGACCCGGCGCGCGACCGCGTCGTACCGGGCACGGGGGCGAGCGGGGCACGAATCCTGAACTTCGCGCCGCTGCTGCAACTGGAGCAGTTCCCGCTGAACCGGGTGGTCAGGAGGCTGCTGGCCGCGGCCGAGGATGCGCTGAAAGCCAAGGTCGAAATTGAGTTCGCCGCTACCATCGAACAGCCCCGCAACGCTGCTCCGCAGTTCCGCCTGGGGTTTCTGCAGGTGCGGCCAATGGTGGTCTCGTCGGAGGTGGTCGAGGTCAGTGTGGAAGACCTGTCGAGCCGCGACGCGATCGTCGCCTCCGATCGGGTCATGGGCAACGGCATCCTGCACGGCATCCACGACGTGGTTTTCGTGCGGCCTGAGATGTTCTCGCCGATGCGGACGCCGCAGATCGCGCAGGAGCTGGAAGTCTTCAATCGCAGGTTGACGGTCGAGCACCGGCCCTATCTGCTGATCGGCTTCGGGCGCTGGGGCAGTTCGCATCCCTCGCTTGGTATTCCGGTGGACTGGAGCCAGATTTCCGGGGCGCGCACCATCGTCGAGGCGACACTGCCGGCCATGAACGTGGAGCTCAGCCAGGGCTCGCATTTTTTTCACAACCTTGCCAGCTTCCGCGCCGCATATTTCATGGTGCGGCACGATGGGCCGTTCCCCATCCGCTGGGACTGGTTGAACCGGCAGCCGGTCGTCGGCGAAACTGGACTGGTGCGCCATGTCCGCGTGCACCCTCCGCTGGTGGTACGGGTAGATGGGCGCAGCGGGCGTGGTGTCGTTTTGGCCGGCAGGGAAGCCTATGAATCGCGATGAAACCCAGGTTGCGGCCATCCTGCACGAGTTGCAGGAGCGTGCCAAAGAGCTGAGCTGCCTCTATCGCGTCGACGAACGGCTCAGTCATTCGGAGCTGCCTCTGGAGGAGATCCTGTGCGGTATTGTCGAGATTCTGCCCCCCGGCTGGCAGTATCCGCACGACTGTCAGGCACGTATCGTCTTTGAAGGCAAGTCCATCGAGTCTTCGGACTTTCGCCCCACGGAGTGGGTGCAGAGCGCCAACATCGTTGTCCAGGGCGAAACCCTGGGTTCGGTCGAGGTTTCCTATCGCCAGCAGATGCCCCGCTCCGACGAGGGGCCCTTCCTGAAGGAAGAGCGCAAGCTCATTCAGACCATTGCGGATCGGATCGCTGAGCACATCCTGCAGCGGCGGCTCAAGGCGGCGTTCGCCGGTCTGGACGCGGCGGCCGGCGGCCGGGTCCCCCGGCGGGGCGAGTGGCGGGTTGTGCTGGAGTTCCTGCGCGATACCGATCCCGTGCTGTTGCAGCGAATTTCACGCAAGCTGGTGAATCACCTGAGCTGGAATGGGATCACCGAAGCCAGGGAGCTCCTCCAGCGTGGGGCGGTCGCCAGCGCTATCGGAACGGCAGTCTCCGGCGGAGAGAACCGTCCCATCCGCACCGACTCCAGCGGGCGCCCGGATTTCACCAGCGAGGTGTTTCGCATCGCCAGCGAGCACCTGAGCGAGAACGAAATCCTGGCCTGCGTCACGACGTGGATCAAGGAGGAAAAATCGGGCTTTCTGCTGCGGGCGCTGGAGCAGCTGGACACCCCTCTTGGCGACATCATCGAGGCCATCGAACGGTATCGCCACTCCGATATCGTCGAGGGCGAACTCTCGGTGGCGACGCAGAAAGGGCTTCGCGTTTCGCTCATACGGCGCTTCTTCTCCGAGAACCTGGATTTCATCGAGGTCGCCAAGAAGGTAATCGGCATCGAGGATTTCTACGATCTGCTGGGCAGGATCATTTTCCCGCCGCGCTGTCATGGAAAGCTGGGCGGCAAGAGCGCCGGGCTGTTTCTGGCGAAGAAGATTCTGGATAAGCACGCCGGGCCGGGCAGCGTCCTGCGGCAGGTGAAGGTCCCGAAGACCTGGTACATCACCTCCGACTGGATCCTGCACTTCGTCCACTACAACGAACTGGAGGACGTACTGAACTGGAAGTACATGGAGATGGATCAGGTGCGGCAGGAGTATCCGCATCTGGTCACCCTGTTCAAGAACTCATCCTTTCCACTAGACCTGGCCAAGGGGCTGTCCCTGGCGCTCGATGACCTGGGAGACCGTCCCCTCATCGTGCGCAGCTCCAGCCTGCTGGAAGACCGCGCCGGCTCGGCTTTCTCCGGCAAATACAAGAGCCTGTTTCTGGGCAATCGCGGCTCCAAAGAGGAGCGGCTGACCGCCCTGATGGATGCGATTGCGGAAGTGTACGCCTCCATCTTTGGTCCTGATCCCACGGAGTATCGTGCCGAGCGCGGCCTGCTCGACGTTCACGAAGAAATGGGCATCCTGGTGCAGGAGGTGGTCGGACAGCAGGTCGGGAAGTACTTTCTGCCCGCGTGCTCCGGCGTGGCGTTCAGCAACAACGAGTTTCGCTGGTCGGCACGCATCAGCCGCAGCGATGGCCTGATCCGGATGGTTCCCGGTCTCGGCACCAGGGCGGTCGATCGCGTCGCCGACGACTATCCCGTGCTCATTGCTCCCGGGCAGCCGAACCTGCGCGCCAACGTCACGCTCGAGGAGGTGCTGCGCTACTCGCCGCGACGCATGGATGTCATCAATCTGGAGTCAAACTCGTTCGAGACCGTGGAGGTGGAGGAGCTGCTTCGCTCCTGCGGCGCACGCTATCCGCAGATACGCCACCTGGTGTCTGTAGTCGATCACGACCGCATCGAACAACCGGTCGGGCTGATGCCCGATTTCGAAAAGCGGGATGTGGTGTTCACCTTCGATGGCCTGATTCGCAAAACGCCCTTCGTGAGCTGTGTGCGCGAGCTTCTGAGCCTGCTGCAGAGCAGGCTCGATGGTCCCGTGGACGTCGAGTTTGCCTGGGATGGCGTGGACTTTTATCTGCTCCAGTGCCGTCCCCAAAGCTACAGCGGCGACGCCGTGCCGGTTGCCATCCCGCAGGACCTCCCTCAGGACCGCGTCATCTTCTCGGCCAACCGCTACGTTTCCAACGGCAAGGTTCCGGAGGTCACGCATATTGTTTATGTCGATCTCGAAGGCTACAGCCAGCTGCCGGATCACAGGGCCATGCAGGACGTGGGGCGTGCGGTGAGCCGTCTGAACAAGCTGCTGCCCAAGCGGCAGTTCATCCTCATCGGCCCAGGCCGGTGGGGCAGCCGTGGAGACATCAGGCTGGGCGTGCCCGTCACCTACTCCGATATCAACAACGCCGCAATGCTGATCGAGGTGGCGCGGCAGAAAGGTAACTATCTTCCCGACCTCTCCTTCGGCACGCACTTCTTCCAGGATCTGGTTGAGGCATCGATCCGGTACCTGCCGCTATATCCGGACGATCCGGGGATTGCATTCAGGGAGCCGTTTCTGCGCTGTTCCCGCAGCGTGCTGCAGGAACTTCTGCCGGAATTTGCGCACCTGTCCGATACCCTGCGCGTCATCGATCTGCCGCGCGAAACCAACGGGCAGATCCTGCGCGTGCTGATGAACGCCGAACTCGACCAGGCAGTCGCCTTCCTTTCGCCTCCGCAGAAAGAAGCCGGGCAGCTGGAGGCGGGATTCGCTGCCGCTGGCCGCGTGGGCGAGGAGCACTGGCGCTGGCGCTATCGCATGGCGCAACGCATCGCCGCGCAACTCGCTCCGCAGCAGTTCGGCGTCAAGGCCTTTTACCTCATCGGCAGCACCAAGAACGCCACCGCCGGCCCGGGCAGCGACATCGATCTGCTGTTGCACTTCCGGGGCACCGAAGAGCAGCGCGAAGAGCTCATGCTGTGGCTGGAAGGCTGGAGCCGCTGTCTGGCGGAGATGAATTTCCTGCGCACCGGCTATCGCTGTGAAGGCCTGCTTGACGTTCACCTCATCACCGACACGGATATCGCGCAGCGGTCAAGTTATGCGGTGAAGATTGGCGCGGTGACCGATGCCGCCCGCGAGCTGCCCATGAAGCAGTACTAGCTCTCACACCAGTTCCCGCGTGGCTCCCGCCGGCGACTCCGGATCGAATCGCACCACCGCCAGCTCCCGCCCGTCGTGCGCACCGTTGATGCAGATCGTCCGGCCGATCCTCGTCTTCCATTCCCCCGTGAGCCGCGTCGATTCGTGTACATGGCCGTGCAGCGTAAGCAATGGCTGGCGTTGCTCAATGAAGCGCCGCACGGCAATGCTGCCGACGTGCACATCGAGCGGCACATGATCGCACTGCTTGCCGTCCAGCGCCGCGCGATCCAGCGGGGTAGCGTAAGGCGGCGCATGCATCAGGAAAATGGCGTCAGCCAGGACATCGTCGTTCGCCAGTGCCGCCAGGTCCTGCTGGATTGTGCTCCATTTCACCTTGTTGGCATCAAAGGGCACGGTGCGTCGACCCTCTTCGGGGGAGATGCAGCCCGGATCGACAAAGCGGGACACATCGTAGCGCTCCCAGTCCTTCAGCGTGAATGGAGTGGGAGGGACGTACGCGTATCCATAAACCTGAAACCGGCCCAGCCTGCCCTTGCGCCCCTGAATATAAAGCCAGGCGCCTCTGCTGGCGGCCTCCAGGAATGACGGCTCTTCGGAGCTGGGATCGTCATTGCCGGGTATCAGGAAAACAGCAGGGTAGGACGGGCCCAGGTTCTCCCGCAGGCGCTCAAAAGCCGGCCATAGGTATTCGCGGACGAAATCGCCACAGCCTTCCTCGGGCTTCTTTGCGTACCACGAGCCGGTCGGCTGGAGGTCGCCACCAAGAAAAACTGCGGAAGGCTGTTCCACCGCAACCAGGGCGAACAGTTTTTCATAACGGTCGCGATGTCCATGCAGATCGGTCACAAAGACGCATCGAGGCAATCCCGCTCCCTCCCCCGTCAATTGTCCCATTGATCGTACACGGCTCCTGCGCAAACTCTGTCTCCAACCCGACGGTGGTGCCGCCGCACCCACTGGGCTATCTGACGCTGTGGCCTGATGGCCAGCAGCAGCCCGGAGTTTCGACGCTGACTGCGGTTGATGGGCGGATGACCTCGAACGTGGCGGTTGTGCCGACAGCCAACGCATTGATCGACGCCTTTGCCTCAAATCCGATGCAAGAAGGCCGTTGATTTCGCATGGCAGTACCGGCTAAAAAATTGGTGGATTCTGGGCCCGCGACTTAATGGGGCCGAAGTGATCGGCGGCAGCGAAATGCTTCAATTCGCACGCACCTGGCGCCGAACAGCCTGCTTGCCGCAGTGGAGAATGATCCGGGTCCCCGGTTTGCGTCCGGAACAAAGTATCCCCAAAAGTATCCCCAGCAGATTACGAAAGATCTCCACAGGCACGAAAGCAGCCGCAGCTTCCGCTATAAACCAGTGACTCTCAGTGACTTAATCGTGGTGCCGGGAGGGGGGGTCGAACCCCCATGACCCGAAGGTCGGCGGATTTTGAGTCCCATCCCGCCCAGTCCTAAGCCCTTGCTTTCATTGCAATTGCAGCAAGTTAGAAAAGCGGGGCGTTACGTTCTGTGACGTTCGGTTACGTCCCAAGTCGGTCTGTTAGGCACAATCCGGGCACAGTTTCACATGCTATGAGCACCAGGAAATCAGGAAATCAGGGTTTTCCAGCAGTCTGAGAACCACACTGCTTTCTGGCATCTTCGAGATCACACGCCGCTGCATCGGCAGAGCATGATTCTGGAACGGGACCTCGGCTTGGAAATTAGCCGAGCAACGCTGGACGGCTGGGTCCTCAAGGTCGGCGAGTTACTGATTCCGATGGTCGCGGCAATGAGGCGAGAGTTGATCACCGGAACTTACATACAGGCCGATGAAACCCCAGTCGATGTGCAGACACGCGAGGGCCGAGGCAAG
>DATJAI010000009.1:0-3704 GCA_035516415.1 Binatia bacterium
GGATCGACCTAACCAGCCAGGTCGGCGCGGCTATTCGTCCTCGTCATGCAACTGCTGCGCCAGGTAATTTTCGATGCCAACCTCTTCGATGGCGTGAAGCTGGGCTTCAAGGTGGTCGATGTGCTCTTCCTCTTCGACCAGGATCTTCTCCAGCAGCTCGCGCGAACCGTTGTCCTTGGCGGCGACGCAGGTAGCGATGCCGGCGTTCAGGCGCTTCACCGCGTCGAGCTCGAGCTGCAGGTCGTTCTGGAACTGCTGCTTGACGTTCTGCCCGATGTTGATCTTGAAGTAGGCGCTCATGTTGGGAGTGCCGTCGAGCAACAGGATGCGCTCCATCACGATCTCGGCGTGCTTCATCTCGCCGATGGATTCCTTCTTGGTTTCGTCCGCCAGGCGATGGTAGCCCCAGTTCTCGCACATCTCGGCGTGCAGGAAATACTGGTTGATGGCCGTCAGCTCGGCCTTCAGCACTTCGTTGAGCACAGCCAGGACTTTCGCGTCACCTTTCACGATTTCTTTCTCCGTTCCATGTGTGGAAGGTAAGGATACCAAAGATAAGGCGAGAGTGGCTGAGCGAGTGCCGCCCGGCTGCAAACCAATGCAGCGGCCAGATGTGGACCGCGTCTGGGGTGTTGCGTCCGGCGTGAGCAGGGATGCTGCTCACGCCCGACAAACTGCCGTGCCTTCAGCGCGAATGATATCCGTCCGGATTGGGCGCCGTCCTGCTCGCCAGGTTGGTGGTGGCGGGCGCCTTCACAACCACCACTCCTTTCATCCCCGCGCCTTCATGCAGAGTGCAGACGTACCGGTACACACCGGGAATCGTGAACCTATGGGTGAAGGACTGCCCCGGTTGCAGGAATCCGGAGTCGAACGTTTGCGCGCCGTGCGGGAGACGGACGTCCGCCGCCACCAGGGCCTTCGCCGGATCGGCCACCACATTATGGATGTTGGAAGAAGAGTTCTTCCACGTGACAACTTCGCCGACATTGACCACGAGCTCTGGTTGCAGGAATCTCATCTCGCTCATGCCTATGGTGATTGGCATCCCCGGCTGCCGGGCTGTCGGAACAGCCGCAAGCTTCCGCAGAACTGCGGGCGAAATGTTTGCCGAGCAGTTCGGCTCCAGCGTTGTCAGCGCCTCCACGACAAAACTGGGGACATGGGAATCCTCGACCAAGACTACACTGCCGAAATATCCGGTGACGTGGACGAGGCGCTGGTCATTTTCGTCGAATCGCAACGGCTGCCCCTCCAACCGATAGGTCTTTTCAGAGTGGAGGAGCTTGAGCATGACCTTGCCATCGCTCATCAGTGTGAGGCATCCGTTGAGCGCGGTTCCCGCTTTGCTCGTGATCGGCAGGTCGCTCACCGGGGGATTCGGCTGTAGTCCCGGTTGTTTTCTAACGGAAGCCGCGCCGCTCCCGCGCGCCACGTTGGCAGGGTTCGGCGGCATGCCTGGCATTGCATGCGGCCCGGCATGTTCTTCCGCACGGTCTGCAGTAGCGGGACCGGAATCCATCCTTACCTGCGCGGCGGCGGCGCTATCCGCTTGGGTAATCCCGCTTACTGGGTTCGACGCCGTAGCGCCAGCGGAGGACGCCGGACCGGGGTGCATCACTGTGGCGTTCTGCGCGCCAGTGACATCGAGCGTTGCCATTAGACCTTTCGCCATGCGCGCCATGGCATGGTCCATCAAGTTAAATTGCCCTGAGGTCATGGCCTTCAGTTCGAGGATGGCGGCGCCGCCCGGCGGGACACTCGCGGTCTGAACATCCTCTGCGGGAGGCGAGGTCAGTGAGCCCAGAAGGTAGTCGCGGGTAAAGATTTCACCGACGATGTGCGGCGAGGAGGTCGCATTCGGCCCGGCATTGCCGAAGAAGATCCGGACGGCGTCGCCGGTCTTCGCACGCAGCGGATGCTCCTGGGTGAGCGCCCCCACGGCACCATTGAATAAGAAGTACTCTGGCGACTCCTGCATCAGCTTGGCTTCGCTGAATGCCTGCAATCCCGCATGGCCGTTGGGAGCGGAGGTGTACACCTCGCCTTGCATCACGTAAAACTCATGATCCACGTGCGGCAATCCGCCGGCAGGCTCGACCAGGATCAGGCCGTACATGCCATTGGCGATGTGGTCCGCTATCATGGGCGTCCCACAGTGATAGACGAACAGGCCCGGTGTGGTGGCCTGAAAGGTGAACGTCTTCTTTGTCCCCGGCAGGACCTGAGAGAGCGCCGCTCCCCCACCCGCGCCGATGGCCGCGTGGAAATCAACCGAATGGACCATGTGGCTGGAGGGATTGTTGCGCAACGTGACTTCCACGGTGTCGCCCTGCCGGACGCGAATCATGGGGCCGGGAACTTTGCCATTAAACGTCCAGTACCGGTACGTGGTGTGGTTCGCAGGGTCGAGTTCTCCGACGACTTCCGTGGCGGCAAGCTCGACTTTGACCGTTGCTGGGGAACGGTTCCCGACCGGCGGCGGAACGTCGGCGGGGTCCCGAACAATGTCGGCGGCCTGGGCGGAATCATGCCGCGAAGGAGCCCCCGCGCCCTGGGCAAGCGCCGGGCTCCCGCCGAGCGCCAGGACGAGCAGCACGGCGCCAAACAGCGCGAAGCGGAAGCGAATGCAATGAATGCTTTTTCTCATATGAACCTCCAACGGGTTCAAGCATGAACTATCGCGACACGATAGTCTGTGACTTAAGTCCGCCCCTGCCGATCCCAGTGAGATATTTATATCGGTCTACGATATTTCATTGCGATGGTGCGCTCGGTCTGAATCGAGATTGGTATGTCGCCGGCAGAAATAGTCGGGGGAGCGGTTACTCCACCGAATGAGTTACCTTCCAAGGGCCATCGCCTTCATGATTTTTGGGCTGGAATCGGCACCTGGCCGCCTCATCCGGGTATCCGATTACCGCGGCCGGTCCAATCTCGTGCTGAATTGGCTGGAGTTCATCAGCAGCCGGTGCCCCGGTTGCTAGCCGCCAGAATGGCCAGCCTGAGCGTCACTGAACCGCGTCTGCATGGCCGACGTGTGCGTGTTCTTGTCTGCGCGGGCCGGTAGTGCCCCACCCCCAACGCCAGGCGCTGCAGGGCGAGTTATTTCCCCCGTGCCCGCCCCAGTGCTGTCTCCAGCGCACGGCGGGTAAACACCGTAGCCAGGTGGAGGCGGTAATCGGGCGAGGCAAAAGTATCGCCCAGGGCTTCGATGCCGTCGGCGGCGTGCCGTGAAGCATCCGCGATGGCGGTCGTAGGTTTTCCGCGCAGGGCATTCTCCACGGGAGTCGCGCGATACGCAGTCCCACCAACGCCGGTGATGCCAATCGCCGCCGACTCAATGGCGTTTCCATGCTTCCGCACCACCGCGGCCACGCCCACTACCGCGTAACCTGAAGCGGGATGGGCAAATTTCTTGTAGGCCACGCTTGCCCCTGTGGTCTTGGGCACTCTCACCTCGGTGATGATCTCCTTCTCGCTCAGCGCGGTGGTGAACATCCCTGTAAAGAACTCACGCGCTGGGATGACATGATCGCCGGTGCGGCTGAGGGTGACGATCTCGGCATCGAGCGCCAGGATGGCCGCCGGGTAATCAGCGTTGGGATGGGCCTGAGCCAGGCTCCCGCCGATAGTCCCGCGGTTGCGCACCTGGACATCGCCGATTGCGTCCGCAGCTTCGGCCAGCAGCGGCGACATGCGGT
>DATJAI010000010.1:0-8128 GCA_035516415.1 Binatia bacterium
GATGGTCTTCGCTGAAGCAGGTCACGGAGCCGGAAAACAGCAGCGCCGGAGTTCCGGGCGAGATGGCCTTCAGCCGATCGATGAGCTGCGCGCCGTTGAGCTTGGGCATCATCAGGTCGGTCAGCACCAGATCGATGCCGCCGGCCTTCATCATCTCGATGGCGCATTCGGGATCGGAGCAGGTGAGCACTCTGTACCCGCGTGTCTCGAGCAGGACTTTGCGGATGGAAAGAGAGCGTTCATCGTCGTCGACGCAGAGAATGGTACGTTTGGGTTTCATTTATTCAACCACCCCGGGCGACGCATGGGAGGGTCATCTTCGGGCAAACCTCAAAGCCGGAGAATGCGGCGTCACCGGGCAAAGGTAATTTTTTTCTTTCACGCCAAAGCGCGTTTGGATAGTACGTCCGGCGCGGCCGTCGCACAAGTATTGCGAAGATCAAATCGGCGAAAATATTTTGTCGCGATGGTGGCGCGGCGATAGCACCGCGCGTGGTGATCCTCTTCCTGCTGCGGCAGCGCGAAGCCATTACCGCACGCGACGTTGCGGGCTGCACAGGATATCCTCAGAAAAGTCACATCGTAACTTCTCCGTCAATCACCTGCACCACGTTACCTCCGACGCGCACATTCGCGATTGCGTCCGCCGACTTTGCCGCGCGGATGTAAATTGAAGATGGGCGGCGGGTCTCGATTCCCTGCTCGATCATGCCCTGCTCTTCCGGCGCAAGCACGCCATATTTCACCGCCCATGCGGCGCAGCAGCCTGCGGCCGAGCCGGTGGCGGGATCTTCACCGTTGTAGAAGATCATGCGCGCGTGCAGCGTGGCACGGGGATCGGCGGTCTGACGGCAGACGAAATAGAAGAAGGCGGGATTGCCGATGGTGGCCAGAAAGGGCGCCATCTGGTTCCATCCGATCGTGAGCTTCTGCAGCGTGGCCAGCGAGCGGAAGGGAACGATGGTGAAGGGCATGCCCGTGGAAACGGTCTGGATAGGCAGGCTGTCATCCAGCTCCGCCACGGGGAGGCCGAGCACGCCGGCGATAGTGTCATGCGGATGCGTAGCGCCGAACTGCGGCTCGGCCTGGCGCATCTCGCCAAAGAGCAGACCATCGCGTGGCTGGAAGCGCACGGGAATCTTCCCGACCTTGAGATCAAGCACGATCTCGTCGTCGCTGGAGTGCTGCTTCAGATACCAGGCGGTGCCCAGCGTGGGATGTCCGGCGAAGGGCAGCTCCTCGCTGACGGTGAAAATGCGCACCCGGTGGCCTTCGGCGCCCTCCGTGGCCTCTTCGCGCGGCAGGATAAAGGTGGTTTCGCAGAGATTGGTCTCGCGCGCCAGCCTCTGCATCTCGGCGTCGCTGAGCCCGCGAGCATCGGTGAAGACGGCGAGCTGGTTTCCCTCCAGCGGCCGTGCGGTGAAGACGTCGAGCTGCACGAAACGAAACTTGCGCTGTGTCATGAGGCGGGTTCCGGTCCCGCAACGCCGGGGGCGCTAGCGAGCGCTTGCAGTCCTGTGCGCCTGGGTAGCGGGACCGGCCTGCTTAATCACCTGATCGAGCGTCTGATAGAGCTGGTTGAGATCGGTGACTTCCATGACCTGTGGCCCGCGTCCGCCGTCCGTCGCGATGTAGACGGTGGGCGTGTGATCGAGCGGAATGCGGTTGCCCAACTGACGATCGGCCTCAATCTTGGCGGCCAACTCACCCGAGGGATCGACCACGAAGGGCAGGGTGAGCTTGTGGTCCTCAGCCCATTTCTCGGTGACACCGCGGAGGTTCTGCCGGGTTATGAAGTTCTGGTTCTGGAAGACGTAGAGGCGATACTCGTCGCCGAGCTTTTCTGACTTGGTATCGAAGTAGCGGGCATCGATGGCAGCATCCAGCGACCAGGGATGCTGGCGCAACGGAAAATCATGCTGGACGAGCGGGATGTTGTACTTCCTGGCGGCATCGTGCAGCAGGGGCGCTGCCCGGGCGCACTGCGGGCACTCGAGATCTTCAAAGACGATGATGGCGACCTTCGCCCCTTTGGGAGGCCGCAGCATCGAGGCGTCAAAACACCAGGCCAGAGTGCCGGCCAGCAGCAGAGCAAGCGCCGGACCGAAGTGCAGGAGAGAAAAACGCTTCATGGGGAGAATTTCCTTTGCGCCGGACCAACCGGCTGGATCAGCAGAAGATATTAAGAAATTATAGCAATTGATGGCGGTACGGGGAGCCGCGTAGAGTCAACAGCCGGCAGATACTGAGATCGCCTTCCGGCCTGCGCGGCGGTTTGAGGCAGCCAAAGTCCGTGTGCTAGGATTGCAGGTTTGTAACAGCTTCGCCATGCGCAGACCGGCATGGTGCCCCGCCTTTCTGCCTCACCGGCAACCCCGGGGTTTTGCAAGCACGATCAGACGTGCACCGGGTCCCCAGCGCACCCGTTGCTGGAGCGTTGGTGGCGGGTGCACAAGGAGTCCTACGTGAAGAATTACGAAGGCGCAAACATACGCAACGTCGCCCTGGTCGGGCATTCGCACTCGGGCAAGACTTCGCTCGCCTCGGCCATGCTGTTTACCGCCGGCGCCACCCAGCGCCTGGGCCGGGTGGACGAAGGCAACACCACCACCGACCACGACGAAGAAGAAATTTCGCGAGCGATGTCGATTTCGGCGGCTCCCGCCTTCGTGGAGTGGGGCAAGACCAGGATCAACCTCATCGACACGCCGGGTTTCAACATGTTCATGCACGAAGCCGAGATGGCGCTGCCCGCGGTGGAAGGGGTGCTGGTGGTGGTGGATGCGGTCAGCGGGGTAGAGGTGGTCACCGAGCGCATCTGGCATTACTGCGACAGGCTGGCGCTGCCGCGCGTCATCGTCTGCACGCGCATGGACCGCGAGCGCGCCGATTTCAGCCGTGTGATGGAGTCGCTCACCTCCGGGTTCGGCCGGACGGTAGTACCGGTGCAGTTGCCCATCGGAGCCGAGAAGAACTTCAGCGGCGTGATCGATCTGGTGAAGATGCAGGCCTACACCTACGAGATGGGCGGCAACGGCAAGGCCAAGGTTGGTCCCATTCCAGCCGATATGGCGGAGCAGGCGAAGGCCGCGCACGAGCGCCTGATCGAACTGGTGGCCGAGGGCGACGACGCGCTGATGGAGGAGTTCTTCGACAAGGGTACGATTGCCGAGGAGCACATTGTGAGCGGGCTGCACAATGCCATCCGCGAAGACAAGATCTTCCCCGTGCTGTTCGCCTCGGGGCTGGGCAACATTGGCACCGATGAGGTGCTCGACTTCATCGTGGACTATATGCCGACCGCCGTGGAGCGCGGTGCGGTGAGCGCGGCGCCTTCGCAAAACAACGGCGAGCCGGCCAGGCGCAAGGTGAGCGACTCCGAGCCGCTGTCGCTCTACGTCTTCAAGACCATCAGCGATCCCTTTGCCGGGCGCATCTCGTTTTTCAAGGTCTACTCGGGCGTGCTGAAAAATGATGCGACGGTGCAGAACTTCAACCGCAGCACGGCGGAAAAATTCGCCCATCTGTCGGTGATGCAGGGGAAGACCGCCATCCCGGTCAACGAGCTGCACTCGGGCGACATCGGCGCGGTCGCCAAACTGAAAGATACGCTAACGGGCGACACTTTGGGCGACAAGGCTTCGCCCATCCAGTATCCGCAGGTGACATTCGCGGAGCCGGCCATCACCTTCGCCATCGAGCCGAAGACGCGCGCCGACGAAGACAAGCTGAGCAACGGCATCCACAAGCTGATGGAAGAGGATGCCATGCTGCGCTTCTTCCGCGATCCCCAGACCAAGGAGTTCCTGATTGCGGGCACCGGGCAGCAGCACATCGAGGTGGTGGTGGCGAAGCTGAAGAACCGGTATCACACCGAGGTGAACCTGAAAGCGCCGAAGGTGCCTTATCGCGAGACCATACGGGGGAAGGCCGACGTCCAGGGCCGCCACAAGAAGCAGACCGGCGGTCACGGCCAGTTTGGCGACTGCAAGATCAAGATGGAGCCGCTGCCGCGGGGAAGCAAGTTCGAATTCGTCAACGAAATCTTCGGCGGCGCCATTCCCAAGAACTTCATTCCCGCCGTCGAGAAGGGCATCGTGGAAGCGGCGGAGCGCGGCTATGTCGCCGGCTATCCGGTGGTGGACTTCCGCGTCATCCTCTACGACGGCTCCTATCATGAAGTGGATTCGAACGAGCTGTCGTTCAAGATGGCCGGCCGCATCGCCTTCCGCAAGGCGATGGAGCAGGCCAAGCCCACGCTGCTGGAGCCCATCATGAACGTGGAGATCACCATTCCCGACGAGTTCGCCGGCTCCATCATGGGCGACCTGAACAGCCGCCGGGGGCGCATCCAGGGCATGGACAACAAGGGCGGCAAGACCATCGTGAAGGCTGTGGTCCCGATGGCCGAGATGCTAAGCTACGGCACGGATCTCACGTCGATGACGCAGGGCCGCGGCAGCTTCGCCATGGAGATGGACCACTACGACGTCGTGCCCCAGGCGCAGCAGGAGAAGATCATCGCCGCCGCCAGGGTCGAGCGCGGCGAAGAAGTGGAAGTGGAAGAGTAGGGAGGCCGGAACTCATCTGGCCTGGATCATATCCTGCTTTGAAAGGACACGGCTTCAGCCGCTGAGGTGCCCCCTCAGGGCTGAAGCCCGAGCCTGGTTTACGCTTCTTACGGCACAGCTAAAGCTGTGCCCTTTCAAATCAAAACCGCGACGCGACTAAAGCCGCTTCAAAATTGCGAGGGCCCGGCGTTACCAGACCATCATGCCGGAGACAGATCAGGAAATGCCGGCCTCTCCCGGCAACGGATAACGAACTGTTGCGCTGGTCCGCCTTACGCGACCACGCTGGTCAGGGAGCCGGTCGGAACGCCGGTCTGGCCGGCGGACGCGGTCTTTTGCCACACCTGCTGCAGAGCCGCGAATGCCTGCTGCGCCGCTGCCAGGTTTCCGGACTGCAAAGCGTCCCCCAGCTGACCAAGGGTCTGCTCGAAAGCGCCCATTCCCCCGACATGGGAGTGATGCGGCACGGCGCACGGCCCCACGATGGAAATGGGCAGAGCCGCGAATGCCTGCTGCGCTGCCGCCAGGTTGCCCGACTGCAGCGCCTGTCCGATTGTGTTGAGCGCCTTGGCCATGGGAGTGTTGCCGGCGAGCTGGCTGGCGACCGACTGCGAGAGGGTAACAAAGTCAGTCTGTGCCTGGGTCAGATTACCCGCCTCAAGGTCCTGGCCCAACTGTTTGAACTCATTCCGAACCTGCTGATAGTTGTTCTGCAGATTTACCAGCGGAGAAGAACCGCTGCCCGCAATTGCACTTAACGACATCTCTGGCCTCCAATGGCAGCCCCCTGCAACCGCGGTCAACCAGGTGCTCCGCACAGGGGCGCTGCCTTATCCCAAACGCAGCAATTCCGGGGCCGGAGCGGTTAGCGGGATTTAATGACCGGTCGTAAGGGTTGGTCCAGGAAACGAGGCGTCGTCTATTCGAAGATCAGGATCGCCGCGGCGATTACGGTGGTCCACAGGCCGCGCTTGTCGCCGACCGCGCTTTGGGTGATGTTGGCGGTGCGGACGATCTTGTTCGAGAGCCGGTAAACTTCCTTCTTCTCGTCCCATGATTTGTCGGCGTCGAATTCGACATCCAGCGTGGTGGCCAGCATCTCGGCGGCCAGTTCCTCGGCATAATCGCCGGCCACGTCATCGGTTTCGCCGAAGGAATGGTGTTCGCTCAGGTAGCCGTAAGTGCTCCTGTCGGCGGGAATCGCCAGTCCGATGCTGGCCGCGGTCAGGCGGTGCGGCTCGCGGGTGGAGTTCTCCGCGACGACAGCGAATACCACTTCGCCCGGCGAGAGATAGCGCAAGCCCTCCTTGCGCGGAATCAGCTTGCAGTTGGGCGGAAAGATGGAGGAGACCCTGACCAGATTTTGAGCCGCGATGCCGGCGTCGCGCAGCGCCAACTCGAATGAAGTGAGCCGTTCCCGGTGTTTCCCTACGCCTTTCGTGAGAAAGATCCGCTTCGGAACCATGTCCTTGGCCAATTTGCGCGCGCCTCCGGCGTGGGAAAGGTGTCAACGAGTTTTCAAAATAACACACCCGACTGTTGCCGCAATGTGAATTCCGGATAAATGTAGACACGCTCGCCGCTGCTACGTGCGCGGCGTGCACCTTCTGCCCCTCCGCCGAATCGGGAGAGGACGAAGCACATCTCATCGCGTCCGAAATTCCAAATCGGTAAAATCTGGTCTCAACGCGCAAATAAGCGCCAGGTGCGCAATCCCAGCTGAGAGCACCGCACAGGTCACTACAATTACGGTAACCGAGAAAATCGCGCGTCCACTCGTCGGGGAGATGCCCATGGCCAGCAAACGCGCTGCCGTCATCGAAAAGAACGGCTGGAAGACCCTCACCGGGCATTCGCCTGTCCATGAAGCGAAGTTGACTCCGGCAGGGATGAATATAGCCCCTGACCGGGCCCACGCTTTCGATCCTCACGCATTGCTAACAAGACTAACGACCGGAAAGAGCATCCGGGATTATCAACCGGGCGAAATCGTCTTCTCGCAAGGCGCCGTTGCGGATGCAGTGTTCTGGATCGAGACGGGCGAGGTAAAACTCACGGTTGTCTCCCGTACAGGCAAGGAAGCGGTAGTAGCCGTCCTGCCAGAAGCCAGCTTCTTTGGGGAAGCCTGTCTGTCGGGTCGCCCGATTCGCCTGAAGACTGCTACGGCAGTCCAGCCTTCTCGCATCCTTCGTATCGCCAAGGAGACCATGGTCAGGCTCCTCCATCTGGAGGCGGAGTTTGCCGAATACTTTACGGCCTTTCTGCTGTCGCGCAACGTTCGCCTCGAAGAAGACCTGGTCGATCAGCTCTTCAATTCCAGTGAAAAGCGACTGGCCCGCCTTCTGCTGCTGCTGGCGCACTTTGGGCGGGAGGGCGAGCCGTTGCCGATTCTCCCAGCGATCAGCCAGGAAACTCTTGCCCGGATGGTTGGCACCACGCGGTCGCGAGTCAGCTTTTTCATGAATCGTTTTCGCAAGCTCGGTTTCGTCCACTACAACGGCGGCATACGCGTCCACAGCTCGCTTCTGAGCATTGTGCTGCATGACAGCGTGTCGGAGCCCGAATTCCTGCCCTTTTCAAACTCCTGATCGATGAATTGCGAGAAAGGCCCTGGTGGCCAGCGTTTTCAAACCGCTGGAACCAGGGCCCTTTCTGCCCCCAAGGCTCGATTAGCCTGGGGGCGATGTGAATGCCGCTATCCTAGCGGCGCACGCGGCGGTATGGGCCGCGGTGGAACCGGCGGAGGCAGCGGCGGTACCGGTGGTATCGGATGAGGCGGCTGCGTTGACGCCATCAGCGGAGGAACCGGCATTACGGGCCGCGGTGGAACGGGCCTGGGCACCGGTGGCCCTGGCGGTCCGGGCGGTCCGGGATGCGGCGCCTGGGTTGCAATTAGCGGCGGAACTGGCATTACGGGCCGCGGCGGAACGGGCCTGGGCACCGGTGGCCCTGGCGGTCCGGGCGGTCCGGGATGCGGCGCCTGGGTTGACGCAACTAACGGTGGATGCGGCATGACGGGCCGCGGTGGAACCGGCGCGGGCACGGGTGGCCCTGGCGGTCCCGGCGGTCCGGGATGGGGCACTCCGGGCGGCGGATTAGAGACCCACAATCCCGCGCCCACAAATGAAGGAGTCGTCGCGTATCCGGCGATCGCGAACGTTACCAGAAACATTACGACTCCGATAAACAGCTTGCGAGTCATAATATTTTCCTCCGTAGGGGATACGCCGCCTTCATGGGCGGCCCCTTGACGAGGCCGGAGCTGTGCCTGAGGCGGATCAGGCACAGAGGTTGGTAGAAGTGCGCTTCCCGACAGAGGAACCAGGTTTGGTTCCCAGGAAAGCCAAACGGCCGCCCACCCGCGAATGGGACCGTCGGGAGAGGATTCCTGGTGGTTGCAGGGCGGCAGCTGCTACATAAGTCCACAGCGAGGTCCCGGCTACGGCACACCGCCTTCGGTTTTCTGCACCGGATTCGTCCTTTAACAGCTATCTACCGTAGCTACGACCTTTTTATGCCGGTGCAGAGGCGGCTGGATGGTCAATAGTGCACATGGC
>DATJAI010000011.1:0-9700 GCA_035516415.1 Binatia bacterium
AGATTCGCCACGCGAAGGTTCGGCATGCCCGCCTGCCGCGTGCCGAAGAACTCGCCCGGGCCGCGCTGCTCCAGATCGAGCTCCGCGATCTCGAATCCGTTCTGCGTGCGCTGCATGGCGTCCAGGCGCTGCTGCGCTTCCACCGAGACCTTGCCGCCGGTCATCAGGATGCAATACGACTTCGCCGCGCCCCGCCCGATGCGGCCGCGCAACTGATGAAGCTGCGAGAGCCCGAAGCGCTCGGCGTGCTCGATGACCATGACATTCGCATTCGCCACATCCACCCCGACCTCGATGACCGTGGTCGAGACCAGCACATCGATTTCGCCGCGCTGGAAGCCAGCCATGGTAGCGTCTTTGTCGTCGGCGCTCATGCGGCCATGCAGCAGGCCGACGCGCAGGCTGCGGAACTCGTGCGAGCGCAGGCGGTCGTGCATCCTGATGGCGGCCTTCAGCTCGCGCTCCACCGCACCCCCGGCGTGCCCGTTGTTGCCGCGTTGGGGTCGTATCGCGCCCTCTTCGATGATCGGATAGACCACGTACGCCTGATGTCCGGCGGCGACCTGCTTGCGCACGAACTCCCAGACTTCGTCGGCGCGCTCGTCGCCGACGCGGCGGGTCACGATGGGCGTGCGCCCGGGGGGAAGCTCGTCGAGGATGCTCGTGTCGAGGTCGCCGTAAAGGGTGAGCGCGAGCGTCCGCGGGATGGGTGTCGCTGTCATCACGAGCACATCCGGCTCGACCGCCGTATCTGCGGTCGTTGCGATCGGGCCCTGCACCTGCTGGGGTGCTTGCTCGGCCTTCTTCATCAGGCGGAGGCGCTGCAGCACGCCGAAGCGATGCTGCTCATCCACGATTACCAGGCCGAGCCTGTCGAACTCTACCGTCTCCTGGATGAGAGCGTGCGTGCCGACGACGAGCTGCGCGTTGCCCTGGGCGATGTGCCGACGCGCCTGCTTCTTGCGACCAGATTCCTGCGAGCCGGTGAGCAGCACGATACGATAGCCGGCCGCCTCGAGGATGCGGCGCGCCGAAAGATAATGCTGCGTCGCCAGAATTTCCGTAGGCGCCATGAGCGCCACCTGATAGCCGTTCTCGATGGCGATGACGGCGGCCTCGAGGGCGACGATGGTCTTGCCGGAACCGACATCGCCCTGGAGCAGGCGGCGCATGGGGACGGGCTGGGCCATGTCGCCGGCGATTTCTTTCAGCACACGCTTCTGCGCGGCGGTGGGATGGAAGGGCAGGATGCGCTTGATGGCCTGGCGCGCGCCGTCGGTAATGGCGAAGGCGATGCCGGTCTGCGAGCGCATCTTGCGGCGCTTCAGCTCCAGCCCGAGCTCCAGGAAGAACAGCTCCTCGAAGATGAGGCGGACGTGCGCGGGGGTGCGCGCCGCCTGCAACTTCGCCAGGCTCTCGCCGACCTCCGGCCAGTGCGCCTGCCAGAAGGCGCGGCGGCGGTCGATGAGCTCCATGCGGCCGCGAACCGCAGCGGGAATGGCGTCGGGAAGCTCCTGGTCGAGGTTCTCCAGCATGCCGTGGATGACGCGGCGAAACCAGCGCGCGGTCAGGCGTCCGTTGCCCGCAGCCTCGTAGATGGGGACGATGCGGCCCACCTCCAGAGACTGCCATTTCTGCTCTTCGCCGCTGTGCGCTCCGGCCGCTGGATCGTGCAGGACCTCGTATTGCGGTTGCAGGATTTCGAAGCGATGACCGCCGCGGTCGCCGGCCTCCACTTTGCCGTATAAAGCCAGCAGCATGCCGGCGCGAAATTTGTCCTTAAGATAGGTGGCGTTGAACCAGAGGCACTTGAGCGTGTCGCGGCCCTGGCCGACGGTCATTTCGAAGATGGGCATGCGGCGGGTGCGAAACAGGCCGAAGGTGCGGACTTCCGCGATCACGCTGGCCATCTCGCCGGCGCGCAGCTCGCCGATGCCGCGTGGATTCAGGCGATCTTCGTAGCGGAACGGCAAATAGTAGAGCAGGTCCTCGACCGTGCTGATGCCCTTCTCCAGCAGGATTTCGGCGAATCGCGGGCCGACGCCCTTGACGTACTGCACGCTGGTCGCAAGATCGAGCACAGGGTGATGGTAAATCAGCGGTGAGCCGCTTTTCGCTGCTCGCTTTTCGCCTTCCGACAGAAGAGAGTGCCGCTCTCCGGGCTGGCAGCACGCCGTGGGGCCCCGGAAATTGTTGAACGGGAAGAATCGAAGAGCGAAGGGCGAACGGCGAAGAGCGACCTGCAGCTTCGCCGCATCCAGGTAGCCGATATTGTTGATAAGGTAGTGTGTGCGGCGAAGACTGCTCAAACAGACAATTGCCGTGGTTGCCGGCAATCTCCTTTACTTTTTTGTGCTGATGCCGCATCTGCCGCCGGCTGGGCGGCACCGTCCCGACCGGCTCGACCTGGGGCTGGTGGTGGATTTCTGGGTCTGCGTGGTGCTGTACGGGGTGATCGAGCTGCTGGACCGGAGACGAAAGATCAGGTAGAAGCAGCCAGGCCGCTACGCCAGCGATCCTGCCAGCCAGTTTAGTATTCGCGATCTTCGTCCCAGTCCTGCATCATCTGCTGCCAGTCGAGCTTGTGCTGCTCGAGCTGCTGTTTCAGCTGCTCCATCTCCTGCTGAAACTGCGGCGTCCAGTTCTTCATCGATTCCTCGATCTGTTTCCGCATCTCGTCGAGGTCTTTCTGGCTGGGTATTGAGGCCTGGAGTTGCCGCTTCATGTCTTCGAAATCCTTCTGCGTCGGCATGGATTCCTGGATCTGCCGCTGCATCTCGTCGAAGTCCTTCTGGGTGGGCACGGACTTCTGTATTTCGTCCCGCAGCTTCGCCATGTCCTTCTGCGCCGGTTTGGCGGATTTGGCCAGGTCGCGCGACATCTTCTGCATGTCCTTCTGCTGGCGTTTCATGGATTTCTGCAGGTCGCGGCGCATCTGCTCCAGATCTTTTTTGCCGGGACCAAGATCGGCGATCATCTCTTTCTGGCGGCGCTCGAGTTCGGGACGCATCTGGGCCATCTGGTCGCGAAGAGCGCCGGCCTGGGTCTCGAAGTCCAGCCAGTCGCCGGGAGAGAGCCGCGAGTTGTCGCCGGAAGAAGGAAGATTGATGGTCACCGTCTGCTCGTGTTTGTCGCGCAGGAGATTGATGGCGATTTTCGTTGCATGCACGCGCATGCCACGCTGCCAGTCGGCCATGTCGCGCACGGTTTCGTTGTTGACCTTCAGGATGACATCGCCGGCGCGGATGCCGGCGGCGGCCGCGGGACTGCCCGCTTCCACCGAGCGGACCAGCACTCCATGCCCGCGCGGAACACCGAAAAAGTCAGCCAATTGCGGGCTGAGGCTTTCCACCACCAGGCCATGACGGGAGGAGAGAACGGTGAACGACGGCATTTCGATATCGGGAGCATAGACTCGCGGCGGCGGAGGAGGGGCAAAAGCGAAGGGTGGCATGGCATTCGCCATCACCTTCCTGCTTCCGAGGGTAACCTTCACGTCCTTGCGCTGGCCGTCGCGAACCACCGTCAGAGTGACAGTCTTCTGCGGCGAACTGGCGTGGATCAACCCCTTCAACTGCTCCGGGCTTTCAACCTTTGAGCCATCGAAGCCGACGACAACATCGTTCTCCAGCAGACCGGCATGGCACGCCGGGCCGTCGTGGTCAACGTAGGTGATGAGGGCGCCCGAAGCTTCCGGCAGCTTCAGCTCGGAAGCCCGCTGGGGCGACACGTTCGTAATCTGGACACCGAGATAGGCGCCGGAATGGACTTCCGTCCCCGGCTGCGCCAATGCCGGAAGAATGATTGCCGCTACGACGAAAGCGAGGATGGGAACCTTATTACCTGTACGCATAAATCCAACCCTGAATTCCGAAACCATTATGGACTACTGACACCTGCGAAAGGCGATCTGCCCGATGGTGGTGCGAACTCGCAGCACCGGGCCGCCGCCGTTGATGACTCCCTCCGCGGACATGGACCGCGGACTGAACGGGCCGCCCTGTTTGGTGATATCCAGACCGGGCAGCTCGGAAAGTATGCCGCGCCCGCTCGCCATGTCGGAGCTGGCATGGATGGTGACCGGCACGTTGCTGGTGAAACAGACGGTCACATCTCCGGCCGCGGTATGCAGGAAGGAATCGGCGAAACCGCGATTGCCGAGGAACTCCACGGTGATGGGACCGGCGCCCGTTTCCACCTGCGCGCCGCGGCTCAACCTGAACAGCTCCACGCTGCCGCCGCCGGTCGTGACCTGCACCGGGCCGGTGGCGCTGGCCACCCGCACGCTGCCGCCATCGGTTTCAGCCTGGACGGCGCCGTCGATATCGCCAAGATACAGATTGCCGCCGCCGCTGACCACGCGCAGATCGCCAAAACACTTCTGTACCTGAATGCTGCCGGCGCCGGTCTGAATGGTGGAGGCGCGCGACGAGCCGATGTATACCCGTCCGCCGCCGAGATTGACCTGGGTCTGGCCTCCGACCCTGGCGACGCGGACGTCGGCCGCCCCGCTGGTAAGACTCAGATCGCCGCCCAGATTACCGGCCTCGACGTTGCCGCCGCCGCTGGCGATTTTCACCGGTCCGGCCAGATCGTCCAGTTTGATGAGGCCGGCGCCGGTGCTGGCAATGATGGGCGCGGCAATCGAGCTGAATATCAGCGATCCGCCGCGGGTCTGGACCTTGATCAGGCTGAGATCGCGCGGCACCTGCACAATGAACTCGGCCCCCAGGCGGGTCGCGTTGCGGCTGGCAAATTTGCCTTCGATGGAGTCGCTCTCGCCGAGCCGGGCGGCGGTGATGCGCATCTGCTCAAACTGACGGCGGGCCGCTTCCTCAGCCGGAAGATACGAGCGCTTGCGGACAACATACGAGAGCCGTGGCGCGTTGCCCTGCACCTGGACCGAGCCTAGATCGGTGGTTACACGCAGCTCGCGAGCGGACGGCAGGGTGCCGGTAATTTCCTCCACCCAGGAGTTGCCGTCTTTGTACACGCGCGATTGCTGCGCGAACAGCGGAGCGGCCAACGAAAGTATCGCCACCGAGGCAAAAAGGCACAGAGGAAGACGCGAAGATTGCCTTTTTTCCTCTCCTTGCCGCCCCCGATTCGGTGCTTCTGTGGTTGTAAGCTCGCCCATTTGTGTGTGACCCGGCTTTAGTGATCAGTCGATGTTCGGCATGCTGGCCAGCACCCGTTGCGACTCGGTGCGAATGTACTGGCTGGGATCTTCTTTGGACAACTGTTGCAGGGCCATGCGCACGCTGCTGTCGGCGCGCACCGGCTCCAGCGCATGCAGCGCGCCGCTGCGCACGCCAAGGTTGCTGTCGTCGAGCAGGGCTTCGAGAACCGCGTTGCGGACGCGGACGTCCTGCCTGACGAAGGGCCCCAGGCCGTCGAGCGCCTTCAGGCGGACCCCGGGGTTGCTGTCATAACGCAGGGCGTAGGTAAGGGCCTCCCGCGCGCGCGGATCGTCGGGCTTGCTGGTCAGCAGATCCACCGAATCCAGACGAACGCCGGAGTTGTTGAAACTGCTTTTTGCTGCGTAGGCCAGAAGCTCCTGAATTTTCGGATCGCTGACCGAACCCTCTACCGACTCGGGCACGATGCGATCGTAGTGGATCTGAACGTGGCTGGAATTGGGCTTGCGATCGATGGAGGTAATGCCGCCGACAGAGGCTTCCTGAATTGCCGCGTTGCTCTGCGCCGGCGGATGAGGAGCTTTGCCACCGAGCGCGCTGTACATGGTCCCCAAACCCGAGCCGAAGCCCACCATCAGCAGGACGGCTGCCAGGGCGGGCGAGAAGCGGAGCTGGCGCAGCCATACCATGGGATCGAAGGCGAAGCGGTGATGCCAGGCACGGTGCTGGCCAGCGCTCTCCAGCGCTTCCTGCAGCCGCATGCGGGCGGCCGCCAGGAAGCTGGCCGAGGGTTCTTCCACCGGCAACGCGTTCATCTGCACCTGAAACTCCTGCTGGGCGGCGAGCTCGGCAGCGCAGGCCGTGCAGCGGCGGATGTGCTGCTCCAGCTCATGCCGGGCATCGTCGGCCAGTTCGTTGTACAGGAACAGGCAGATGTTCTGTTGTACCCAATCGCAATTCATAGCTCGTTCCTCGCAGCAGTCAGCGTCCAGCGTTCAGCCAGACAAAGAGTTAATGCCGTTCCCACACCAGCCCTCGAACCGTGATGCAGCTCACAATTCTTGTCGTGGGGTGAGTGCTGATCGCCGAGTGCTGAGTGCTGCTTCATCTCATGTCCTTCAGCGCGGCGCGCAACTTCTGGGTGCCGCGGAAGAGGGTATTCTTGGCCGTCTCTTCGGTGGTATTCAGAATCTCGCCTATGGTGCGCAGCTTCAGTCCCTGGTAGTGCTTCATCTCGAAGACCATGCGCTCGCGGGGCGTCAGTTTCTGCAGCGCCCTGGCGATGCGCGCTCCCAGCTCGCGGCGCATCAGGTCCCGCTCGGGACTGGCGCCGGAGCGCTCATCGGCAACCTGGTCCAGCAGATTGTAGGTGCCGCCTTCGGAACCGGTCGCGATGCCCGAATCCTCCTTCCGCACCTGGCGCTTGCGCAGCAGATCGAGGCACAGATTGGTCACAATGCGGTAGATCCAGGTATAGAAAGAGCACTCGAAGCGGAAGCTGTTGATGTTGCGGTAAGCCTTTAGAAAGGCTTCCTGATAAATGTCCTGCGCATCCTGTTCGGAGCGCGTGAGGTGATAGGCGAGGCGGAGCACGGCGCCGTCGTACTGATGCACCAGCTCCTCGAAGGCGGCGCGGTTGCCGCGCTGGGCCTCCCGGATCAGTTCTGCGTCGTTCATCCGGCTGTGGGACTGCGCCACCGTAATCCCCTGATGAGAGGGAATAGACGACTGGTCCGCCTCCCGCCACGCCTCAGGAGTACGGAGAGCCGGGGGCCGCAGTGCGAGCCTCCTGGGTGCGCATTGCGGTGCAAGTCCCGGGCCAACCGTGAAGCCAACTGCTACCACTTCGGCCGGCATTGTATGGTTTCTACCTGGTCTGCAATTAGCAGGCCAATTCTTGTACCTGCAACTACATAGACGAGCGCGGGAAGAAACCGTGAGCGAATTATAAAACGCCCAGCCTGTCCGGCATCGACGTGCGGCAGACCACGAGGTCGCCCGTTGAAGCCCGGCAGCCCCGTTGAACCTGCAGCTTCACCCTTTGCGTACCGTTGAGAGGCTGCGCTCGATGTATTCTTGAGTTCTCCCTGTTACGATCGCGATCCGTTTGATCGGATGCCGGCAGCGCAGGCGCAGGTAACGGGCTGGCCTGTCATCAGCGGCGATCCCGTTTTTGAGATTTACGGAGTACGCCGGGTGTGGTGATTCGGGTTGCGGCGGCAATCCCCCGCCGAGAAACGCGAAACGGGGCCAACGCGCAATCCGGGGTTCGCCAGGAAAAGATTTCCGAGCCACGGCGCGGCGATTATTGCGGCGCCCCGATCTTCCCCACTTTGAATCCGAACTGGTTGCAATGGGCCTGGACGATCTCCTTGCGCAGGGCCGCGTCATCCACGCCCGTCCCGTTCTTTTCCTTCTCCCACGCCCGGTACTTTTCCGCGCACCACCGCTCCGAGCCGACAGGCACGGCCGGACCGGCAATGGGAGCTTCCCGCGGAGGGTCCTTGCGCTCGATGGGCCGCTCCACCCGCTGCCCGGTGCGCTCGACCACGGGTGCCGCAGCGGGGCCGGGAGCAGGCTGGGCGCGGGAGCTGTTGCTGTACCAGATCGCCAGCCCGGAGATCGCGGTAATCAGCGCCGCTGTCCCGGTGAGTATGCCGGGCAGGCTCGTCAGAAAGGAGCTGCGTTGCGAGTCTTGTTCCGCCATGCTGTGCCTTTTTCCGGATCTGAATTGCGCAGGCCTGCCGTGGGACACCTGCGGATGAGTGCGGCAAAAACTGTGCGATGCCCACGGAAAAAGAGGTTGCGCAATCCTACTACGTCCAGACGAAGGACTCAAACCGGGGGAGGCGGGATGCGCCGTTCCGGAGCGGACTCTGGGAGACTCGCACGGAGCGGGCGACCGGGCCAGGTGCCTGGGCCCGGCATCCAATCAGTAGCCGGAGCGGTTATACGCCAATGACGGCGACCAACTCCTTGACCGAGTCGGCGCTCTTTTTCAGGGCGGCGTGCTCTTCCGGAGTCAGCCTGATCTCGATGATCTTCTCGATCCCGTGGGAGCCCAGCTTGCACGGCACCCCCACGAACAGTCCGTTGATACCGTACTCGCCTTCCAGATGGGCCGCGCAGGGCACGATCTTCTTTTTGTCCTTGAGGATGGCCTCCACCATTTCGGCCACGGCAGCCGAAGGGGCGTAATAGGCGCTGCCGGTCTTCAGATACTTGACGATTTCGGCGCCGCCGTCACGCGTGCGCTGCACCAGCCGGTCGATGGTGGCCTGGTCCATCAGCTCGGTAATGGGAATGCCGGCCACCGTGGAGTAACGCGGCAGCGGGACCATGGTGTCGCCATGGCCACCCAATACGAAGGCGGTAACGTTTTCTACCGAGACATCCAGCTCGCTGGCAATGAAGGCGCGGAAGCGGGCGGAATCGAGAATGCCGGCCATGCCGACGACCCGGTAGCGGGAGAAGCCGCTCAACTTGTACGCGGCCTGCGCCATCGCGTCCAGCGGATTGGAGACCACGATGAGGATGCAGTTGGGCGAGTACTGCACCGCCTTGCCCACCACATCGCTCATGATTTTGTAATTGGTGTTGAGCAGGTCGTCGCGGCTCATCCCCGGCTTGCGCGGTATGCCGGCGGTGATGACCACGATGTCGGAGTTCGCCGTATCGGCGTAGTCGTTGCTGCCGATAACGTGCGAGTCGCGCTTCTCAATCGGCATGGCCTGCAGCAGATCGAGGCCCTTGCCCTGCGGCACACCATCGATGATGTCGACCAGTACCACATCGGCCAGTTCTTTCGAAGCCAGCCAATGGGCCGCCGTCGCGCCCACATTACCGGAACCAACCACCGTTACCTTCTTGCGCATGAGTCCTCGCAGCTAGCCCGGAACAGCCGGGCAGAATGAGATCAAAAACTCGATTGGCCGATACGACATTCAGGCAGAGGCGGTCTGCAAAGCGACCCGGAGAGACTCCGGGTCGGAAACGGCGTAGTTGAGCTTTTCGAAGCCGATCACCCGACCGGACCGGTCCTTCATGAGCACAACCTCTTCTCCCGTCTCTTCGCAGACGTATTCCTCGGAGGGATCGCCGAACCAGACTGTCAAGGTTTGGCCTTGACGGTCGTAAAATACCTTCACTTCGGCCATATTGGTTCGCCTTGCTTAATCGTATCGGTCGGATAGGCGGTAATCAAGAACCGCCAGTGGAGATTCGTTTCGCAACTGCGCACGTCCAACGCCTGACGCCTTCGGCCTTATAAAACAGAATAACGTCAGGATCGGTTCGGCTGCGCCGCGCCTGGTCGGGGCGTGTCAATGCAAGCCTCACCGCCATTTCCCGGCCTGTCATGACCGGGTGCTTGATACCGGTAATCAGCTCCCAGGTATCTCTGCCGACACGAACAGTAAAGCCGAGCGGCGTAGTGACCTCAAAAAGCACCGCCCCTTGCGCCGGCACATCTACCGCGCCGCCACGGCCACCGGCGACATGTTCTGGATCATGTGGGTGGCGAACTCGCTGGTCTTTACCTTGGTCGCGCCTTCCAGCATGCG
>DATJAI010000012.1:0-6426 GCA_035516415.1 Binatia bacterium
GCCCACGTCCTGACTGAAGCCGAAAGCGGTGTGCTCCGTCCATCCTGAGGCGGATGGAATCAGTTCAAAGATGGTGCCACAGTCGTCTGGAAGCTGCGGGTTACCGCAGTTTTGTACGCCACCGAATCCGCCTGTCCCCCAGAGGTTCCCATTTCCGTCGAAGACCACGCCGCCGAGGGGCCAGCCGGCGCCATCGGCGTCGCTGAATTCGTAAATCACGTTGAATGTCCACCCACTGCCGGATGGCGACAGCTCCCAGACGCTGCCTCTATGACGCTGAAGATCGGAGTTTGTGCTGGTGCCATAAACATTGCCCGCCTGATCAAAGATGAGAGCGCTCATCGGGTAGGCGCCGTCAAGGCCGAACGTGAACTGATGGAGTGTGGTCTTCGTCCAGGGGCAACTTACGGCTGCGCAGAAGGTGGGCGGCGGTTGCAATCGAAACACCGTCCCGCAACCTATCCCCGAGCAGTCGTTCGTACCACCAAACGCCGTTGTGCCCCAAATGCTGCCGTCGGGGGCGATGGTCAGCGGTGCAGCGGGTGCCCAGCCGTCGCTCCACCCGGTAAACCGATACAGCAAACTGAAAGTCCACTGCGTGCCATGGCGCGTGAGCTTGAATACCGTACCGCAGCCATAATTGTCGCCGCAGTTGTTAAGTCCGCCCTCGAACGCGGTGCCGTAGAGATTACCCTGGCGGTCCATCGTGAGGCCGTTGATGGTCTGATTGCCATCGGACCCGCCGTTGAGCGTGTGCACAACGGTGAAGCCCTGGGATTGGGCGCACAATGGGGCAAAACAGACCAGGGTAATCACGAAGCGGGCGATTGGCACAAGTCGAGATTGGCGGCGGATAAGCCGGAATGTGGTGAATCGGTTCAGCTTCGTCATTGGCTCCCCCTTTCATGCGGCACTACAGGCAGGCGGGGTAAGTGGCGCAATTTTGCCCCTTCAAACAACCGCTGTCAAACGGTTTACGGGAGATTAACCCGGCGCCGTCGGCTGCATCATGAAAGCTGTAAAGCGTGTGCTCGGTCCAGCCCGACCCCGAAGGCGAAAGCTTGAAGATGATGCCACAGCCAAAGCCCTCGCATCCCGGCAATCCGCCCGCTGCGGCCGGACCGTACAGATTGCCGGCATTTTCGAACGCAAGCGACGTCGGGTTTCCGCCATCCTACACCGTTGCTGAACGGATAGATGACCTAACAGGTTCAGCCCCCATTCGATGGGGTCTTTTCATACGCGGCGCCTACGTTCCCGCTGCGCCGTTCACGTTTGTGCCGTAGAGGTTTCTGTTACGGTCAAAAACGACGCCGCCCTGGGGATCGCCACCGCCACTTCCCCGCGTGAAGTTGTAAAAGAATCGTTTCCGCCCAGGGCCACGATACGGAGCGGCAGAAGCTCGCGTGGTCGCAGGTTGTAAACGACTCCGTTGCCCGCCAGACCCCGTCGTAAGTCGTACCGTAAAGGCTGCCATTCGGCCCAATGGCTACGCCCGCCCATGGAAACGACCCATCGTGACATAGAGGTTACCGTGCTCATCGACCGTCACCCCGGCAACGGGTTAGCGGAACTGCCGTGTCCGGTGAAGGTGTAGATGATGTTGAAAGTCTGGGCTCGGGATGACTGCTGTAGCAGGCTCACCAGAAACACAATCGCCATTGCAAGGGCAAAACGACCGCTGAACTTGCCGGAAGCGGTTCTCATATCGATCTTCTCCTCGGCATTGTGGCGTTCGGGTCAGAGGAGCCAGCTGACACTTGTCACGAAGCAGTGACACTCGGGCTGAACGAAAAAAGGGAGCGGCGGCATCGCCACTCCCCTAAATCCCGTTTTCAGCTCCTGACTAGTGCGCGGGGTGATGGGTCGTTGTATGGTGCGTGGCAGGCGTTGTGGAGATCGGATTGCCGTTCTTGTCCAGCAGTACGCCGTCAGTCATTGTGATCATGAAAGGATTGGGCGTGTAGCTCGACAGCGTGCCCTGGAAATTCATCATGGTGCCCACTTGCGGCATCAGCCGCGCGGGTATCGCCTTGGCCATGGTCAGCGAGATATCGGCCTTCTTCGCTTCGATATCGTCATCGCTGCCCGCCAGCTGCACATTCGTGGAGGTGGCGCTGATGACGTCGGCTCCCAGCTTCACCGCCTTGTTCTTGATCGTGTTCCACACCGAGTCGGCGGCCTGCTGATTGCCGGAGGACAGGACCAGTTCCCACTCGGCAAAGCTCATCTGGGTAGGACTCTTGGTTTTCACCAGGTCGGCAGCCTGCTCGGCCGGTGAGGGCGGGGGAGGAGCCGCGGCCACAGTGAAACTGGCTGGCGGCATCGCGCTGGCAGAAGCCTTGGCGTCGTTGACCAACTCATTCCATCCCTGCTCCGAACCGTGATAACGAATGTACTTCTTGCGGCCGTAATCGAGAATCTGCTGCTGGGTCCCGCCCTGGGCCAGCATTGCCGCCTTGACGATGAACCAGAAGCCTTGCGGATTGATCGGCTTGGCCTCCAGATCGGCTGTCGCCAGGGGATACAGATCGACAATCGTGGGCTGCGCCTCCCAGGAAACGGCCTCGTTCAGGTCTTTCTGGGCGGTCGCAAAGTCCTTGGCCTGTAGGGCGGCAAAACCCACCGCGCCATCGAAAATAGCGCCGGTTTCATTGTGCAGCCTGGTGAAATCGGCGTCGCTCATTCCCTGCGGTTTCTGCATGTTCTGCAGTCCCTGCAGTCCCTGCTGCCCATATTGCCTGGCCTTGGCCAGGTTGTCCTGCATCTGCGGTCCGCCACTGGCCGCGGCCATGCGATAACTGTAGGCCAGCAGCGCCAGCGCCCGAACGTTGTTGGGATTCACCTGCAGCACGCGGTTGGCTGCATCCAGTGCCTTTTGTGGGTCGTTGGCCTGCTGATAGGCCGCCATCAGCAATTCCAGCGCGTCTTCCTTCATTACGCTGTTGGGATAAGTCTGCACAAAAGCTTCCAGCAACTGCGCCTTCTGCGCCGCATTCGGCTGCTGGATGGCATTGACGTAAGCGTTATATTCGGCCGGGTCCTTGATCTCCTTGTTCTTCTGGGCCGTCTGCCCGGCTGGTGCGGACTGGCCGGCCTGGGCGGGCTGTGCGGCTGCCTGCGCCATCGCTTGCGCCAGCACACCACCGGCGAATACCAGCACGACCATCGCTAGCAACTTGTTCATTCGGTTTGCTCCTCGATCTGGAGAACTGCTCGCCCACCTGCTCGGAAAGCGGCAGATTCGCGCCTGTGCCGGCCTGTTCACCACATTTTGCTGCCCCGTAACGAACAGCGTCTTCCCCGCCGCCGCGCCTCACCGCTCAATTAGAATGCAAACTGCAGAGACCGGGATTATAAGTAGCCGCCTCATGGTAAGGCAAGTTGCCCGCCACAGCATGGACTGGCGCTCCCGGATTCCGGTCCGCTGTTTCCAGATGCGGCGGCAGGCTGGGCTTCCGCCTCTCCGCCGGGAGTTGCCGCAAGGCGGGTAGCGTCAGGAAGCGGGCATCACCTCGCGCGGAATAAAATCTGAACTGACAGGAGTGGCCAATGCAACCGGCTGACCTGGTTTCCTTGTCCGGATCGGTCGCGGTGGTAACCGGAGGTAGTCGCGGTATCGGGAACGCCATCGCCTCCAGACTGGCAACCATGCAGGCGACGGTCGTGCTCACCGGTCGTGACCAGGCGCGTGTCCAGCAGGCGGCGGCCGAACTCACCGGCCGCGGGCATAGTGCTGAGGGTATCGCCTGCGATGTGACCGATCTGGCCAGCGTGGAAGCCCTTGGCTCGCATCTGCGCAAGCAGTACGGCCGTGTCGACATTCTGGTGAACAATGCGGGAACCGGCGGCCCTCCCGGTCTGCTGCATGAGCTTTCGCCGGATGACTGGGATACCATCTTCAACACCAATCTGCGCGGCGTGTATTACATGCTGCGCGCCGTTGTTCCCCTCATGATCACCGCCGGCGCGGGACATATCGTCAACATCTCGTCATTGGCGGGCAAGAACCCCCTGCCCCGCGGCGCCGCGTATTCTGCTTCCAAGTGGGCACTCAACGGGCTCAGCTATGGAGTAGCCGAGGAACTTCGCGCACAGAACATCCGTGTCAGTGTCATCTGTCCTGGCTCTGTGAACACCGACTTCAGCCCCCGCCGGCATGGTAAAGACACGCAGAAGATGCTGAAGCCGGCCGACGTGGCGCACGCGGTTGCGATGCTGGTTACCCAGGAGCCGCAATCGTTCATCAGCGAACTGCTGATCCGTCCGACCCAGAAGCCATAACCCCGATCCGCCCGCTTCAGCGCCGGCGCCCTCCATCGGCGAAATATCGGGGTCCTATAATCGGAGTTTGCTTTTCGCCGTTCTCCTCAGGGATTCAGGGAGGATCAGGGATGAGAAAGAAACTGATTGCCGCCAACTGGAAGATGTATAGAACACCGGAGCAGACCGCCGGATTCTTTCGCCGGTTCCTGCCCATGGTCGCCTCTCACGCGCGCGATGAGATTGTGGTTTGCCCGCCATTCATCGACCTGCAAACGGCGGTTGAGGCGGCCCAGGGATCCAATGTCGCCGTCGGCGCCCAGAACGTCCACTGGGAGAAAGAAGGGGCCTTTACCGGCGAGATTTCCGCCCCGATGCTGACGGCCATCGGAGTGACCCACGTGATCATCGGCCACTCGGAGCGCCGCCAGTACTTCAATGAAACCGACGATAGCGTGAACCGCAAGCTGGAAACTGCCCTGGAAAACGGCCTCACTCCGATTGTCTGCGTCGGCGAGGTGCTGGAAGAACGCGACGCCGGACTCACCGAGGATGTGCTGCGCCGGCAATGCGTGCGGGCCTTCAATGGCATCTCGGCCGCAAAGGCCGCCCGCCTCACGATTGCTTATGAACCGGTGTGGGCCATTGGTACCGGCAAGACCGCCACGCCGCAGATGGCTGCCGACGCCCACCTGGTCATACGCCATGAAGCCGAAAAAGCTTTCGGGGCGGTTTTCGCGCAGAATCTCCGCATTCTGTACGGAGGCAGCGTCAAGCCGGAGAATGCGCCGGCACTCATGGCGGAGAGCGAAATCGACGGCGCGTTGGTGGGCGGCGCAAGCCTCGATCCCGAATCGTTTACGAAGATCGTCAGGTACTGACCTGGGCGACATGTATTGGGCCTTCGCCGCCTTCGGCGTTGCCGGTACTCTTTGCTATACTGGCTATGTTCCTGGTCTTCTGCTGGCATTCGCGCCGGACACAGGTGTGCGGAAGTGGTGGAACTGGCAGACACACCATCTTGAGGGGGTGGCGCCGAGAGGCATGCGGGTTCAAGTCCCGCCTTCCGCACCACTTCGACGAGCAGAATAGTGAGTACTTACAAGGGTTTCCGCTAACCCTCGCAAACAATAGCGGGGTCGTAGTTCAGTTGGTTAGAACGCTGCCCTGTCACGGCAGAGGCCGCGGGTTCGAGTCCCGTCGACCCCGCCATCATTCCGCAACCTGACGGATGATGGTCAGTATCCTGCGATTCGCGCTTCATTCCAGGACGTAGCAGCCCAGGCCACCGTTCGGCTGAACCAGCGGAAACACATCTCTGCTCCTGACAAATGATTTAGGATGAGCCGAGCATCTGCTGCGCAAGACAAGTTGATGCGGCTCATCACCTCCACATGGCAGAAGACCTGCTTCCACATGCCCGGGCGCGTCAGCAGCCCTCCGGCGCGTTGCAGTCGGCTGGAGCCGATCCGCAGGACGCGCTCCGGATGACCATGGGCGGGGCGGCGCCTGGCCTGATCCAGCAGCAGCCCGGCGGAGCGAGCGCTTCTCTCACACACAGAACGGCTTCCGGCGTTGCCTGGATCAGTATGTTTCAGGTCGTCAGACAGCTGCTCCAGATTGCCTCCATCTCGGTGCTGGCGCGCAAGGTCCCACCGTCCGCATACGGCCTGATGGCCATGGCCGCGCTGCTCACCAGCTTTCTTGAGCTGCTCCGGGATGCCGGTATGGGTTACGCGCTCATTCGCGAGCGCGAAGTTTCCGACGACCTGGCGGCCACTGTTTTCTGGCTGACCTGCGGTCTGGGGCTGGCCATCACCCTGCTGATCATTGCCCTCGCCGGGCCGGTGGCGCACTTTTTCCATCAGCCGCAGGTGCGGCCCATACTGGAGTGGCTGTCACTGGCGTTCCTGCTGGGCGCCATCAGCGTGGTGCCGCTGGCCATGCTGAATCGCGAGATGGCATTCCGCAAGGTGGCTGTGGCGCAGACTCTCGGCGCCATTTGCGGCACGGTGGTTGCCATCCTGGTGGCATTGGCGGGTGGCAAGGTCTGGGCCCTGGTCTCGGGCTCCATTGCGACCAGTGCCGTGACCTCTCTGGCGCTCTACATGGGCTCCTCGCTGCGGCTGAAGGCGGTGTTCCGGCCTGGCGATGCCCGTCATG
>DATJAI010000013.1:0-22135 GCA_035516415.1 Binatia bacterium
GCCGTTGTAGGTCTCTCCAAAGGGCGCATAGGCGGCGTCCCACAGCACCGTGCGGCTGGGCGAGACCGCCAGCCGGTTGCTGCCCAGCCAGTCGGCATGGCGGTAGGAATACAAGCCGGAGGCATTATAGACCGCCTGCGCTCCGCCGATCAGGGAAACAAACGCCTTCTGCAGCGTCTGGCCATTCATCAAGGCTAGCTTGGTACCCAATGGACCGTACAGGATCTGAGTGTAACTCGAACCGCTGGCCTGCTCGACATGCGGCCCAGGGCGTCGAAGGTCAGGGGTCTTGCCGTCCACGCTGGACAGGTTCCCCCAGTTCTGGTCCCAGGTGTAGGTATGGGCGCCGTCGGGCGATCAGTTTTCCGGTTTCAGCGATTTCAGGTACGCCACCACGGCTTCCGCATCGGCACGATTCATATGATAGGCGGGCATGGGCGGACGCGCCGGCTGTCCGTTGGGCGCCAGACCGGTCATGAAGAACTCAACCGCCTTCCGCGAGTCCCAGCCGGGAAGGCCGGCGATGGCCGGCGCAGTATCGGCCCAGATGGGAATGGGAAACAGCGGCCCAAATTCCAGCTTCTTGCCCTGGAGCCATTTGTCCATCACCGGCGCACCCTGCGCGTTGAACGGCGTATGACAATCGCCGCATTGCGCGATGGCCTTTACCAGATACTCGCCGCGGGCAATCTGCGCCTTACTTGACGGCGGCGGCGCTGCCGAGCCCCGGTTCACTACTGCCAGACACAACCCTGCCGCTACTGCCATCGCCATCACGGCTCTGCTCATCCGCCCTCCGTCCGTTTGCTGCTGATTGCGTACCGGCTTCAGCGAGTGGCCGCCGCCTCCTGCACCTCGTAGATGCTGTACCACGGGGTGGCGGCTTTCAGCGCGTTGTTCACGTTGCTGATGTTCCTGACGCCTTTATCCTTCAGCCACGTCTCGAAGGCCTTGCCGCCCTGCTGCGCGTAAACGGGAATGCCGTCCTTCCAGGTCGCGCGTCCGCAGAGCACGCCATTGAACTTCACGCCCGCCTCGGCGGCAAACTCCAGGTCCTCGATGAATTCGGGATTGCTTACCCCCGCCGAAAGATAAATGAAGGGCTTGTTGGTCGCGCCCGCGGCGGCGCGATAGTGGCCGAGCGCCTCTTTCTTCGAATAGGCCTTCGTCCCCTTGAAGGAGCGCGAGCCCTCCACGAACTGCATGTTGATCGGAATCTCCACCTTCAGCACGTCCACGCCGTAACGGTCCTTCGAGTACTCTTCCATTGATTTCGCCACCACCTCGGGCTTGAGCCTGGCAAACTCGGCGCCCTTCTCGTCCATGCCTTCCTTGTAGCCGACCAGCTCGAGGAAGAATGGAATGTCGTTGGCGCGGCACTCATCGCCGATGCGTTCCACCCAGGCATGCTTGTGGTCGTTGATCTTCTTGTCGTCGTATGGGGTGTAGTAGAGCAGAATCTTGACACAGTCGGCGCCCGCTTCCTTCAGCCGCTTCGCCGACCACAGTTCGAGCAGGTCGGGCAGCCGGCCGGGCAACTGCTTGTCATATCCGGTCTTCTCGTAGGCCAGCAGCAGCCCCGAGCCTTTGGCGCGGCGCTTCGCCGCCGGCAGCCCCCACTCCGGATCGAGCAGGATGGCGCTGGCGTGCTGCGTCAGGACTTCGGTGACGTAGGCCTTGAACTCTTCCAGTTGCGCGTCGGTGGCGTTGGCGCCGAGGGCTTTTTTCAGCGAGCCGCGCTGGTCCATGGCGGCGGCGGCGATCACACCGCGGTCGTTGGAGACGGCCTTCATGCCCGCAAGTTTTCCAGGAGTGAGCTTCATGATGAGACCTCCGCGGGCAGGTCGCCCGGTCGAAAAAATTCAGGATTTGTATTGCAGTCCTACAGACTACGGCAGGCCCGAGAACCACAGGACAGGAAATTCTAAACGAATCCCGAGATGCGCGCGAGGGGACACTCACTGCCGCAGCGGCAGCCCGCCCAGCACCGCCTGCTGCCGCAGCACCAGCGACTCGATTCCCTGCCGCGCCAGCGCCATCATCTTTGCCAGTTGCGCATCGTCGAAGGGTCGCCGCTCGGCCGTGGCCTGCACCTCGACCAGCTTCCGGCTGCCGGTGGCGACCACGTTCATGTCCACATCGGCGCGCGCGTCCTCTTCGTAACAGAGATCGAGCATGACCTCGCCATCCACGATGCCGACGCTGGTGGCGGCAACGTAGTCGCGAATGGGCGCCACCGTGAGCGCCCCTGCTTCGACCATGCGGCGCATGGCCAGCCCCATGGCCACGAAGGCGCCGGTAATGGAAGCGGTGCGGGTGCCGCCATCGGCCTGGATAACGTCGCAATCGAGAAAGATGGTACGCTCGCCCAGCTTTTCCATGGCGGTCACTGCGCGCAGCGAGCGGCCAATCAGCCGCTGGATTTCATGGGTGCGCCCGCCGGCCCGGCCCCGGGTCACCTCGCGCGGAGTGCGGGTCAGGGTGGAGCGCGGCAGCATGCCGTATTCGCTGGTCACCCAGCCTTTGCCACTGTCGCGCAGAAACTGCGGCACCGTGTCCTCGATGGTCGCCGTGCAGATCACGCGGGTGTTGCCCAGCTCGATCAGGCAGGAGCCTTCGGCGGTGGAGATGAAGTCGGGCACGATGTTCACCGGCCGCATCTGCTCGGGTGCGCGGTTGTCGGAGCGGAGGATCATAAGCCGTTGCCGGTTATCGGTCGTCGCTGCAGCCGGGAAGCTGTCCTCGCCTCGTTGTGTGGAGGCGCGAACAAACCCGCCGTCCGCGTTGAACAGCAACGATCATAAGCCGAAAACCGCGTGCGATAAAATTGGGCGTTCATGGCCAACGCCGCTCGCGTCGTGAGCACGCCCCGCCCAGCGCGGCCCCCCGCAGAGCGCCAGCGCTTCGCCGGATTTGCGCGCCGCTGGGATTTCCTGGCGGTGCCGCTGCTCATGCTCATCTCCCTGCCGCTGGCGTGGGTTTCGCCTCATTGCGTCATCGCGGTCCGGCAACCGGGAAGTTTCGACGATCATTGGGTGCTCGATGCCGTCTGGAAGACGACCCACGGCATCTACTTCGGCCGCGACGCGGCGTTTCTCTACGGCCCGCTGGCGCATTGGATGCTGGGCGCGCCCGCGCGCCTGGCCGGGCTTTCGATGGCCTCCATTTATACCAGCTACAGCACCCTGCTGCTGTGGTGCACGTTTCTGTGCGTCTGGGGGACCCTGCTTCTCCTGCTGCCGGAGCAGCCGGCGTGGAAGCGTTTCCTGGCAGTTCTGCTGCTGGTTGTCTTCTGGGCTCCATGGGACGGGCGCACGGCCGTGGGGATTTTTCTGTTCGCGCTGTTTCTGCGGGGCTGGTATGCGATGACCGGCGGGAGGGTGAACCCCGCGGCGTTTGGATGCGGCTCGGCGCTGCTGACGACGGCAGCATTCTGGTACTCGGCGGATACCGGCGTCTACAGCGTCGCCGCATGGTTCATCGCATGGGCGGGAGTAGCCTGGGAGGGACGGCGCGAGCTGCAGAGATTCCGTGCTTATGCCATCGCCGCAGCGGCCTTTGCGGCTTCGTTTGTGGTTCTGATTCCTATTGTCAACGCCCTCATTGCCGGGCCGCTGGATTTCCGTTTCTGGAGACTATCCCTGGCGCTGGTCGCGGTGCATCGCTGGAATGAGCCTGCCGCCCTGTCGCCTGCGGGCGCCATGCATCTGCTGCTTCCGTTCGCGATCGGCAGCGCGGTGTTTCTGTTGCGCCGGTTCGTGCCCGGGGACCGCTCCGCTGTCATTACGGCGCGCACCGGATTTCTGCTGGGCGCCTTCCTCTTTGCCGTGCTCTCGATGCAGACCGGCCTGGTCCGCTCCGACTACAACCACATTGTCTTTGGCGTTTTTCCCATGGTGTTCTTCGCCGCCGCGATTCTGTTCTCGTTCAGGTCGCGAATCGCCTCGGCGATTGCCGCTCTGGCCGCGGTGGCGTGCTCGTTCGCATTCGCGGAGCCGGCTGCGATCTTCCGCCCTTCCAGCATTCATTACCGGCTGGCACGGATGCGGCATCCGATTACAAGCTGCCCAAGCGGACTCGGCGCAGTTGACGGGGTGTGCTTCCCTGGCGATTTTGCCCAAACGCTGGACATGGGTGTCGCCTATCTCCAGCAGCATAGCCGGGAGAACGAGCGGGTTCTGATATTTCCCTACCAGTACATGTTCGCCGTGGCGGCCCGCCGCGAGGTTGCCAGCCCTGTGGAGCAGTCGTTTCTGGCCAATGGCGCGTATCTTTCACAGTTCGACCTTGCGGGAATGGAGCGGGCCGGAGCTCCGGTGGGGTTGTACTTCCCGGATGCGGGTCCGGGCGAGCTGACCAGTCCCACGCTGAGCCTGCCGATCGACGGCATCAGCAATTTCACGCGCACCCCGGATGAGTGGTTCTGGATCCTCCGCCATTACCGCGCCGACCGCGAGCTGGCTCCCGGAATTCTTGGATTGGTAAGAGATGATTCGCGAGCATCGCGGATCTCGATGCACGAGATGCCGCTGGCAATCGCGTCGCGGAGCTACCCGATCGCGCAACGGGAGACCGCCATCGATCTGGGCGCGCCGGAGTGGCCGGCAGGCGGCGCCGATTTCCTCCGCCTGCGCCTGAAAATCCGCTACAACCTGCTCTGGAAGCTGCGCAAGCCGGAGAGGCTGCAACTGGAAATCAGGCGTGCCGACGGCAGCCGCTCGCTGCAGCCGTTTGTCCTGGAGCCGAATGTCGCGACCGACCTGTGGTTCTATCCCTGGAACGAGTCCGATCTGCCGCGCTACTTCGACGCCGACGAAAGCCGCTGGCGCAGCTCGTACCGGCCGGCGATTACCGGCCTGCGCCTGATGGTGACTCCGCTGGACTGGTTTTCACAGAAGCCGGAAGCGATTGCGGTGGAATCGGCCGAGGCGGTGCGATTCAGCGCGCAGCCCTAGTCCTCATCCCCCAAGTCTCCTGCCCAGCGCCTTCAGCGGGAAGCGCACGCCTTCGAAGAGAATCGTGCGGCTGAATTTGGATTTGCCCGCCTCGCGCTCGCAGAAGACGATGGGAAATTCGCGGAAGCTGGCCCCGCTGCGGTGCAGATTGAACTTCATCTCCATCAGGAAGGCGTAGCCTTCCGAACCGATGGCGTCGAGATCGATCCTGCGCAGGACCTCTGTCCGATAGCCGACAAATCCGGCCGTCATGTCGTGCACCGGAACACCGGTCAGCAGGCGCGCATAGAGGTTTGCGCCGAAGCTGAGAGCGCGCCGGCGGATGTCCCAGCCCTGGGCACCGCCGCCGGCGAGGTAGCGCGAGCCGATCACCACCGGGTTGGTCCGGAGCAGCTCGATCATCTGCGGCAGCAGCTCGGGCGGGTGCGACAGGTCGGCATCGAACTGGATGACGTAGTCGGCGAGATTCTCCCGCAGAATCTTCTTCATGGCGTCGCGGCAGGCGGAGCCGTAACCGCCCTTGCCCGGCCGCGCCAGCAGGTGAACGTTGGGATCCGCAGCCTGGATGCGGCGAATCTCATCGGCCGTCGCGTCGGGGGAGTTGTCATCCACAAAAAGGATCGGCTCGTCGCCGGCCGCCTTGCGGACTCGACTGACCAGGGCTGCGATGTTGTCGCGTTCGTTGTAGGTGGGAATGATGAGCATCAGGCTGGTGTTCGGATAGGGGGGATCGCCATAAAGCTCCAGAGTAACATCCGGCCTGCTACGGCCGTGGCGGCATCACCAGCCGCACCGCATCGGCGGCCTCGATGCTGATCGCCTCCGGCTGCTGCGAAACCCAGTCCAGCGGCGTCGCCAGGAAGCGCAGGCCGGTGATGGCCGAGCGCGACGCCGGACGCCAGCGCTTTTCATCGGCGTCGAAGTAGCCCGCCAGATCGGGCGCGCTCCAGGGATAGAACCAGACCTCGCTGGTCACATTCGGCTGCACCACCAGCCATTGCCAGTCGCGGCTGCCATCGGCGCGCGCGATCTCCAGCTGCAGGCGCTCGGGCTTGCGCAGCTTCCACCAGAAGGAATACCGCACGGTGATGCGCAGCCGGATGAAATCGAAGCCGGAGGGCCAGCCCGGAGATCCGAGATCGGTGGCCGAGCTGCGTTCGCTGATGGGATAGCTGCGTAGAGGAATACCCAGCGGCTGGGCCTCCAGCGCAATACGCGAGGCGCGGGAGTCGTCCCGCTCCAGGCCGATAATGCCGGGAGTGAGTTGTCCCGCCGCGCGATAGTGCCGCACCATCCAGAGCCACACTTCAGGAACGCGCGTGAAGTTGGGAACGCCATCGACAGGGACGCTGAGGTAATTTCGCGACCAGCGCTCGATGTCGGCCTGCGGCCAGCGGTTCAGGTCGGCATCAGGCAGATAGAGGGCTGCGGGAATGGTTTTGCCTTCGAGCCCGGAGATTTCCAGCCGCGACAGCCGGGCTCCGCTGGCGGTGTAGGCCTGCATCAGACCTCCGGCGACATCGCGGCGCGCCGCGGGACCGAACATCGTCTGATACGGGAACACAAAGATGGAATCGTGGGCGCCGCTGTGCTGGCCGAGAAAGCCGGCGGCGGCGGCGAGCATCTGCGGAGTGAGGGGCTCGCTATAGCAGGCACGGTCGTATTCGCTGTAGCCCGGCGGGCAAACGGTCATCGGATGCCGCAGGTCCGCATAAAGACGGACAAGGCTGGAGGGCTGGAATACGGGGTGGGAGAACAACACGGAGCAGGCGATCGCGATCAGCACGCCGGCAATCGACGCCCTGCCCTCGAACGAGAACAGGAGGACGCTGGCGAAGAAGATCATGGCAAATTCGCCGATGATCACGTGGCCAACGTCGGAACGCACCAGCGCGCTCTGCATGACCGCCAGGCCGAAGACGAATGCCCCGGCGAGAAAAGCCATGTCCTGGGTAACCGCGGCGCTGTTCCTGCGCCGGGTGATGGCGCGGACAACAAAGACGGCGATGGCAATCAGCAATGTCCCCAGCAGATGCGTCGCGCCCCTGCCGGTCATGGCGGCGGGCGTGGCCCAGCGATATACCGCAACCTGGGCCAATGAGTCGCGCCAGAAGCGGAAGTCCAGCGGAGTGGCCATGACGCAGTTGACCGCAATGGCGAGCGCGAACGCCGCGGCGAGGAACGCCAGCAGCCCGGAAAGCAGTTTCAGCCCCAGACCGTAGGGCACAGTTTCGAACGCCATGGCGACGAAGCCGATGAACCAGGCGGCGGTGGCGTAGATGCCGACGTCGCCAGCGACAAGAAACGCGAGGGCGCAGAGCAGGGCGCCGGCAATGCCGGCCAGCACGCCTCCCTCGGTGCCTTCCTCCACCGCGTACCAGCCGCGCAGGAACAGGGCAAAGAGCAGGACGGGAACCGTCGAGCGCAGGGAGGTTTCCCAGAAACAGGCCAGCACCAGCAGCAGCACGAAGCGCTTCCACGCCGGCTGCTCGGGCAGAAGCAGGCGGATGGCAAGATACGCAAAGACGACGGCGCACCAGAGAGGAATGGTGTTCCACGTCGCGTAGAGAGCGCCCAGGGAGAGCGGCATGGAGCGCACGGGAAGCGAGGAAAGGCCCTGGAAGATGGGGCCGTGAGTAAAAGCCACGTTGCGGCCGATCCAGATGTCATGAAGCGCCTTGTAGGTGCTGTCGAGGTGCCAGTTATCGTCGATGAGGCCGAGGTTGGGGACCAGCGTGACACTGCGCGGCACGAGCCAGGCGCTGGGGAACGACGCCGCCACAAGCAGCAGGACGGCGAGAAAATCCCAATGTTCGCGGATGACCCACGCTCCCCGTCGCTGCAAGACGGCTGCGGCGGACGGGCGCGGGGGGCGTGGCGCGACATGGGGCTTCACCATAGACGACGATTCTACCTGCCGCTGCGGCCGGCATGGGGGTGGGTCCGGTCGTACACCTCCATCACCTGCTTCACCGTAAGCTGGGTGTAGCGCTGGGTGGTGGAGAGGCGCTCATGCCCCAGCATCTCCTGAATGGCGCGCAGGTCGGCCCCTTCCTCCAGCATGTGGGTCCCGAATGCGTGGCGCAGCGTGTGCGGATGAACATCGGGCGGCAAGCCGCGGGCGACGGCAATCTGCTTCACGATGCGGCCAACGCTGCGGGTGGTCAACCGCGCGCCGCGCAGATTGATGAGCAGGGCGCGCTCCATGGTCCGCCGTGTCTCGCCGAGCACGCGCTGCCGCGCCGGCAGATAGGCCCCGAGCGCCGCCTTGGCCGAGTCGCCGAAGGGCACGTATCGTTCCTTGCGGCCTTTGCCGCGGACCAGAATCACCTCGTTCGACCAGCGAACGTCGTCGCGATTGATGCCGACGAGCTCCGAGTTGCGAATGCCGCAGCCGTAGAGCAGCTCCAGGATCGCCTGGTCGCGCTCGCGGAAGGCGGAGCACTCCGGCATGCCGGAGTCGAGCACGGCGTTGACCTCTTCGATGGTGGGCACGCGCGGCAGCTTCTTCGGCAGCTTTGGCGTCGAGACCAGCGCCGCCGGATTCTGGCTGACCTCGCCTTCCTGCGCCAGCCAGCGATAGAGCGAGCGGAGCGCAGCCAGTGCGCGGGCGACGGATGCCTTGCTGAGCCCACGCTCGTAAAGGTTCGCGAGATAGCCGCGGATGAGAATGTGGTCGATGTGGCGCCAGCCCTGCGGGCCAACATATTCGGCAAACTGCGCCAAATCGCTGCGGTAGGCCTTCACCGTGTGCGCGGAGGCGTTGCGGTCCTGGAGGGTGCGAATGAATTTCGCGACGGCCTTCTCGACAATGGTTGGTCCGCGTCTGCTCATGCGCTCTTACCTGCGCGAGGTTTGCTGCGCGGATGGTGCTGCCGGTAGACGCGGTTCAGCCGATCGAGCGCGACATGGGTGTAAACCTGCGTCGTCGAGATGTCGGCATGTCCGAGGATCGTCTGCACCGTCCGCAGGTCGGCGCCGTTTTCCACCATGTGGGTTGCACAACTGTGACGCAGCATGTGCGGGCTGGCGTGCCGCGATTGCCGTGACGCGGCATTCACCATCTGCCACACGCGTTGCCGGCTGATGCCGCGCGCTCCGCGGGCGATGAACAGGAACGGCGACGGCCTTCCTGCCGCCAGCGCCGGGCGCGCGTTGCGCAGATAGTCCTGGACGATCTCCTGGGCCGCGCGGCCAAGCGGCACGATGCGCTCCTTGTCGCCCTTGCCGTGCACCAGCACATATCCCAGCTCCAGCTTCAGGTCCTCCAGCCTCAGCCTGACCATCTCTGAGACGCGCAGCGCGCCGGCGTAAAAAACTTCAAGCATGGCGCGGTCACGACCGGCCAGCGCCTGCGAGAGCCGGCCCTCCTTCGCGCGTGGCGGGCCCTGCAGCAGGCTCTCGACTTCCTCGGCGGCGAGCGATTTGGGCAGCACCTTCCATTGCCGCGGCGTATCGATGTTCAGCGTGGGATCGGCCGCGATGTAGCGGTCGAGCAGCAGGTACCGGTAGAAATGCCGCAAGGTTGAGAGCTTGCGGGCGACGCTGCGGCCATCGACTGCGTTCGACAGCAGCGAGTTGAGGAAGTCGCGCACCTCCTGGCGCCGCGCATCGCGCAGCGAGCGCTTCCGCTTCAGCAGGAACTCCGAGTACTGCTCCAGGTCGGAGCGGTAGGCCGAGACGGTGAGCGGCGCCAGCCCCTTTTCGACCTTGAGGTAATCGAGGAAAGATTCCAGCAGCCGCAGGTTGGGATCGGCACTCCGCACAGATGCAGTATGAGGCGACGCGAGGGGGACGGGGAATAACGGGCGGGGTACCGGCCGTGGGAACGAGCTGCCGTCGCTTCTACGGCAGGATCACCGCCGCGCCGTCGATGGCGTCCTGCTTCACGGCGAGCAAAGCCTCGTTCGCCTGATCGAGCGGGAAGGATGTGACCCTGGGCCGGAGATCAATGGCGGCCGCAGTCTTCAGGAAGTCGCGGGCATCGGCGCGGGTCATGTTGGCGACGCTGCGGAGCTGGCGCTCTCCCCACAGCAGGCTGTCGTAATCGAACTGCGGTATGCGGTCGAGGTGGATGGCGTTGATGGCCACCACGCCGCCCTTGCGCAGGCTGGAAAGGGCCGCGACCACGACATCTCCGCTGGGCGCGAAGGTCACGGCGCGATCGAGCTCAACCGGCGGCTTTTCGGTTTCCGTCCCCACCCATTTCGCGCCCAGCGATTCGGCCAGCCTGCGGTGCGAAGCTCCGCGGGTGGAGACATACACGTCACACCTCCAGGCGTGAAGGACCGCGATGGCAAGGTGCGCCGAAGCGCCGAAGCCGAAGAGCCCCACGCGCTCGCCCTGTTCCACGCCGGCAACCCGCAGGCTGCGAAATCCGATAATGCCGGCGCAGAGCAGCGGCGCGGCATGAAGATCGTCCAGTTCGGGCGGCAGCGGGAAGACAAAATCGGCGCGGGCGAGCGCGTATTCGGCATAGCCTCCGTTGACCGTGTAGCCGGTGAAGGTGGGCGAGTCGCAGAGGTTTTCCATGGCGTGGCGGCAATACCAGCAGGAGCCGTCGATGCCGCCGATCCAGGAAACGCCGACGCGGGTGCCGGCAGGACACTCCGCCGTACCGCCGTCCACAATCTCGCCGACGATCTGGTGGCCGGGGATGACGCGCTCCAGGCGCGGCGGAAGCTCGCCCTCGACGATGTGCAGGTCGGTGCGGCAGACGCCACAGGCATGCACTTTGAGCAGGACGTGGGCTGGCGCGCCTGCCGGCTGTGGAATGTCTTCAATGCGAAGAGGACGCCGGGCGATGGGCGCGGGAGTGGCGAGAACTGCGGCTTTCATGATTTCGATAATCATTCTAGAACTGATTGGTCAGTCATTTCCTGTCACAATGCTGATCATGAACCTGATTGCGGCATTCATCCTCGCTTTTGCCCTGCGGTTTGCCGGCTTACCAGCAGCTAACGACAAGCCCTCCGATCTTGCCCAGACGCTCACCGAGGTGTCGGCCGCCTACGCCAAGCTGGAGCCGCAGTCGATCCGTCCGGCGGAGGGATTCATCAAGTACGACTACCTGATCCCCGCCGGCTACTACAAGCAGATGTGGGACTGGGACGGCTTCTTCATCGGCTCGCATCTGGCGCAGCAGGGCAAGCCGCAGTATCTGAAGTGGTGGGTGCTGGACTTTGCCGGCGCCATCGACAAGGACGGCTACGTTGCCGGCTGCATTACCACCAAAGGCCCGCGGCCGCTGATGGGCCGTTTTGCCATGAAGCCGTTCCTTGCACAGGGAGCTGTGATGGCGTCGGAGGGCCTGGGCGACTATCAATGGATCAAGCCGATCTGGGAGAGCCTGCGCAAGGTCATCAGCTACCGCGAGCAGACGCAGTTCGATCCGAAGTACGGCCTCTTCTTCTGGGAGAACGCAATCTCGTCCGGTGCCGACAACAATGTCGCGCTGACCAACGATCCCAACGACAAGAGCGCGATCCTGGCCGCCGACCTCAGCACGTTTCAGTACCGCGAATACAGGGCCATGGCGCAGCTCGCGGAGAAGCTGGGTTCTGAGGAGCAGGCGGCGGAGTATCGTAAAAAAGCTGCCGATCTGAAGGCGGCGATGCTGAAGTACTTCTGGTTTCCTCAGGAGGCGATGTTCTACAACCTCCGCCGCGACACCGGCAAGCCGGTGAAGCGCATCAGCTATTCCAGCTTCGTTCCGCTGATCGACGACATTCTGCCGGAAAAGGACGCGAAAGAGATGATCCGGCGCTACATGGTGGACCGGAGCTACATGCTGGCGCCGTATGGCATTCGTAGCCTGTCGAAACAGGACCCGGAGTACAACAACGCCGCGATCATCGTGCCTTACTCCAACTGGCAGGGGCCCATCTGGATCAACGCCAATTACATGAACTACATCGCCCTGAAACGCGATGGCTTCAATAAGGAGGCGGCGGAATTAGCTGGGATACTTGGCCGCATGGTCCTTGCGGACATCCGCAAGTGGGGATCGATGCACGAGGACTACAACGCCGAAACCGGCGAGGGACTTGCACCCACGCCGGAGCAGTCGCCGAATCACGTGTTTGCCGGATTCGTCGGCTGGAATCTGCTGGTCGAGGACATGCTGCAATGCGAGGTGAAGGGAGAGTGCGGGTTCCTGGGCATGAACGGGCAAAGCAACATCCGGAAGTAAGGATAATTATGGTAAAGTAAGGAATTGAGGGCGGCATGAGCACGCTGCAAAAGCGGGCGCGCATTACCAGCAAGGGACAGGTGACAGTGCCCCGCGACATCCGGAGGATATTGGGCGTTCAGTCCGGAGACAGCCTGATCTTTCAGGCCGACGATGACGGCGTCCGGGTGCGGCCTCTCAGAACGGCAAGCCCGTTCGCAAAATATCGTGGAATCGGGAATCCGGGCATTCCTCCAGGCCGAAAAGGAATTCAGCGCTGGCTTCGGTCCCTGCGTGGCCAATGACGACGGCAGTGGACACCAACGTCATTGTCGCTCTCTGGAGCCAGGAGCGTGCCCTCAGCGGGACAGCACAATCGGCACTGGACCGCGCTCTTGCGCAGGGAGGGCTCGTCATCAGCGCCCCAGTCTGTGCCGAATTGATGGCTGCACCAGCGCGGGATTCAGCTTTTCTGGATTCTTTTCTCCGTGAAACCGGCGTAGTGATTGACTGGAAACTGAATGAGGCGGTATGGCGGGCATCCGGAGCTGCCTTTCAGAAATACGCCATTCGTCGGCGCCAACAGCACTTGCCAGGACCACGCCGCATTTTGGCCGATTTTCTCATAGGGGCTCACGCCGCGGTCCTCGGTTATCGGTTACTGACCCTGGATGATCGCCTCTATCGCGCCGCTTTCCCCGGGCTCCGTCTGATTCCGGTCTGAATCTGGAAATGTCGCCGCTCTGCGGCTCGCGACCATGAACAGGTGCGCGGGGGCTTCCGCCCCCGCCTGAAAGCATCACGCCGCGTGGCGGCTTGAGTCTGCCGGTACACCATCGCGAGACCTGATCGTTTGTGCGGCCAGGCAGAACGAGAAAAGGATGCAGCCGGGGCGAATGGCAGCGACCAGACACAGGCCGCAGGGCGGCGGTGCAAACTCCAAATCCAGTCATGCACGTCTGTCATCCAAGAACCATGCACAGAGTTGCAATGCCGGACGTAATCCTGAAGAGATTTGAACAGCCCGATGAGACCCTCACCTTCGAGAAGGGGAAGTTTGAAATCGTGCGCGTCGGTGGGATGACCCTCGGCCGCGCCACCTACGAACCCGGCTGGCGATGGTCGGAGCATATCGGCAAGGCCAGCTGTGCCAGGTTGTGCATGGTCGAACACGTCGGCATCGTTGTGTCCGGCCGGTCGGGCCTTTCGATGCAGGATGGATCGACGAGGGAGATGAAAGCGGGGGACGTCTTCTACGTTGCACCCGGACATGACAGCTGGGTCATCGGCGACGAGGCGTACGTGTCCATTCACCTGATGGGCGCGGAGCAGTACGGAAAGAAATAGGCGTCGCCGCCCTGCTACTTCGGCTGCGGAACTTCGCCTGTCCGCAAACAGGGTTGAATGCGCTCGGGATACGCCAATTCCAGTCCCTTTATATCTGAAGTGATCTTCAGTTTCCTGGGCTTCAGCGGGGGTGATTGCAGCTTCAGGTCGAGCCGGAGGGGATTCTGCACCTGCTCCCGGATCGTTTTCAAAGTCGCCTGCATCGCAGCGTTGTTTTTAAACCAAAGCATAACCGCAGCCCTGAATTTTACTGGCGAGCTCGACCATGGGCTGGAAAGGATCGTGCGATCGCCGGAGCGCTGGCCGCGCGGCGAGCACGCCACCCAGAAGTTTACCCAACGTTCCGCATACCAGACCACTGCGGACTTCAGTTCATCAAGTGCGTCAGGATGAAGGACAAGCGGCTTAGCGGTCATTGAGAATTGCCGCGATCTGTCTTCGAGCCTCGGCCCAGGGCACCGGTTTCACCCTTCCCGAATCCAGTTGCTCGATGCGGCGGGCAATCTCCTGGTTCCATTCCTCCTCCGCCGATGGATCCACTGTCTCTTCCAGGCTCTCAAGCAGGGAGTTGGCGAGTGCGGCGCGTGCCTCGGGCGGGAGTTCGAGCGCTTTTTCCAGGATCTTCGAAAACTCTTCCGTCATGCTCAAATTCTACTCTCGAGAAGCCGCTGAATCCTGCAGGTCGCCGGCCTGATTGACAGCTCTTACGGCGTGCCGTACACCTTCTTGTAGACTTCGGCATTGCGCACGATGGCCTGCACATACTCCCGCGTCTCGGTGAAGGGAATCGACTCCACGAATTCCTCCACATCGCGATAGTTGCCCGAGGCGCGCCAGTCTTCGACGCGGTCGGCGCCGGCATTATAGGCGGCCAGCGCATACTCGATATGTCCGCCGAACTGGTCCACCATCTGGCGGAAATAGCGCGTCCCCAGCTCGATGTTGGTGGTCGGGTCCAGCAGCGAGTCGGTGCTGTAGTGGTGCAGGCCCTCTTTCCGCGCCTCGCCCTTGCCCGTCCGGGGCAGCAGTTGCATCAAGCCGTAAGCGTTGGCATGGGAGATGGCGCTGGGGTTGAACTCCGATTCCTGGCGGATCAGCGCCGCCACCAGATAAGGATCGAGTCCGTTCTCGTCCGAGTAGCGCCGCATGGCGTCCCACCAGGGACGCGGGAAGAGCGCCTGCCAGTAGGGGGCGGGCAGGGTGCTGACGTCGAAGGAGAAGTATCCGCTGATGGCGCGCTTCAGCGCCTGCAGGGCGCGGAAATACTCGCCCCCGCTGCTGTAGATTTTCGCGATCTCGAGCATCTCCCAGGAAGGCCCGCTGGAGCTGCCGGCCTGCAACTCGCGCACCGCCAGGTCGGTCACCCCGGCGTTCTCCAGCAGCTTGGCGCGCATGTAATGCAGATCGTCTTCCGGCGGATCGGTGATCTGCGCCGCGGGGTCGAGCGCGCTGGCCGGCGAAAAATGCTGCAACGCGGCCACTGTCACCACCGGCGCGGTGGGCAGAGTCACCAGCCGCCGCCGCGCCAGAACGGCGTAGTAATAATTGCGATAGCGCTCCGAGAGCTTCTGGTAATAGGCACGCGCCAGACCGAAATCGCGGTCGTCTTCCGCCATGCGGCCGCGCCAGTAGATGGCATTAGGAACCTCGTTAGTACCCGGGTAGAACTCGATCTGCTCCTCGAAGTACTTCTTCGCCTGCTCCCTGCGAGTCTGCAGATAGGTGAGCCATGCGCACTTCCAGTGCGCATAGGAAGCCCTGGTGCCGGCGGGGAAGCGCTGGTGAATCTCGCGGTAGTAGTCGATGGCGCGATCGTAATCCTTGCGCAGCAGATACATGTTGCCGGCGGTCAGCAGCGTCGATTCCAGCCACGGCGACTTCGGAGCCGTTGTCCGCATGTGCTCCAGGATGTTGCTGAGCGAGCCGTCGTCATTGGCGTTGCGGGCGATTTCCGCCTGCTGATACCACTTCTCCGCGCTGGCTTCGCTGCCGTCGTCGGGAATGCGGCCCAGCGCCTCGCGGGCAGCGCGGGTGTTGCCGTCGTGCAGGTAAGAATTGGCGAGCTGAATCAGTCCCGCCGGCTGTTGGCCCGGCGGAGCGAAATCGACTACGTACCGATACTCATCAGCCGCTGCGCCATAGCGGCGGGCCTTGTAGAGCGCGTCGGCGCGCCGCAGGTGCTGGGCGTAGGTCACCGGCGGCAGGGTGACCCCCTGGGGAATTTTCTTCAGATCGGCGGCTGCCTGGTCGGCGAGATAGCTGGTCGCATAGTCGTAATAGATGCGCTGCAGAATCTCGGCCCCGGTGCGGCCCTGCCCGGCCTGGACATATGCCTTGCCGAGATAATATTCCGTTTCCACATTGGCCGGAGAACGTTGCGCCTCGAGAACGCGGATCGCTTCGCCCGGGCGGTCCAGCGCCAGCAACGCCTTCGCGTAAGAGACGGTAGCGTCGCGATCGTAGAGGGAATCGGGGAAGCGTGTGCCAAAATCCCGCAGCCAGGCGAGCGACTCCTCCGCGTTGTTGCTCAGCACATACGAGTTGCCGATGAAGTAAGCGAGATAATCCTTCAGCTCTCCGATCTGCGGCTGCGCCTTGTGCATGGCGGCAATGGCGGCCGGATACTGGGCATCGAGATAATGCGCATAGCCCACCGCAAACCACGCCAGCGCGGCCGCCTCGCTTCCGGCATGCGCGTGCGCATAGTTCTCGACTCCGGCGTAGGCCGCGGGCGTGCGGAACTCAACCAGCTGGCGCGCCATGGGCCGCAGATCGCTGGAGGCCACAAAAATCCGCTTCATGCGGTGCGCCCGGGCAGCGGTGACTTTCCTGCGATGATGCGATCGGCTGCTCGCCGACTTCTTATGTGCTGTGCTGCCGGACCTGTGGGTGGATGACGCGGTCTTCTTATGGGACGAAGAACCCGGCGAGGATTGGGATGTGCCGCTTTGGGCGAGCGCACAGCTCCCCGCCAACAACGAAACGACCAGGAAACGACCCAGGACGGACATCAGTTTTGCGGCCTCAGGTTACTGCGGGGCAATGTCGCGACGTTCCAATTCAGTGTAGCGCGATTCCGCGGGCATACCTTCAACGAACATTTACAGAATCGATTCCCACATGTGACATCTGCGGGGCTGGTACGTCCGTATCATAGATGTAAGCTCCACCAGAAGACCGGGCCCAGGGGATGCCCGGCGTAAAATAGCAGGCCCGGGGTCCCCCAATCCCGTTGCGAACGGCTACAATGGGTCGGTTATTTGTGTCCCGGGTCCAAAATCCTGAATCTGCACGAATATGGGAGCCATCCAACCAAGAGTAGCGGAACCGGTGGGCGATGAACTTGCCCTGGTTCACGCGGCCAAAGCCGGCGACATGGGCGCCTTCGAGGAGCTGGTGCGCCGCTATGACCGCAATGTTTTCCGTATTGCGCAGCACATCACGCAGAACCGCGAGGACGCGGAAGATGTAGTCCAGGATGCATTCCTGAAGGCTTTCCAGAACCTGGGGAACTTCCAGGAGCAGTCGAAGTTTTACACCTGGCTGGTGCGCATTGCGGTGAACGAAGCGCTGATGCGCCTGCGCCGGCGGCGTCCCGAACGGATGGTGTCGCTGGACGAGGACATCAAGACGGAAGAGGATTCCATGCCGCGCGAGGTCGCGGACTGGGCGCCGAATCCGGAGCAGCTTTATACGCAGGGCGAATTGAGGGAGATCCTGGGTAAGACCATACAGGGTTTGCCGCCCAGCTTCCGCACGGTGTTTGTCCTGCGCGACGTGGAGGGCCTCTCCACCGAGGAGACGGCCGACGCCCTGGATCTGAGTATCCCGGCGGTGAAGTCCCGGCTGCTTCGCGCCCGGCTGCAGTTACGTGAGCGCCTGAACAGGTATTTCAAAAATCGTGCTGGTGGAGATGGGAAAAAGTGACGTGCTCTGAGTTTCTGAAAGAGCTGACCGATTACCTTGACGACTCGATGGACGCCCAGACGCGGGCGGAATTGGAAGATCACCTCCAGTGGTGCCATAACTGCTACGTCGTCTGCAACACCACCAAGATGACCATCGAGATCTACCGGGACTCCCACCTGTACGAACTCCCCGACGATTTGCGCAGCCGTTTGCGAACTGCGATCCTCTCCAAGTGCCACAGCCACGAGGAAAGCTGCAGCGAGGCGAAGCCGTCGAACGCGGCCACCACGCGCGGCGACTCGTCAGACCGCAAGTAAAGGTCGGAACCTCACCGGCCTCAGACGACAGGCCGGCTCACCGGATGTCGATGTCGCCGGAACTGGTGGAGACTTCCACCGCCGGTCCGCCCCCGCCGACCGTTCCCTTCAGTTCGTGCCTGCCCATTGATCCCTGAACCGTTATCGGCAAGTCGGAATGAATGGAGCCCGAGCTGGTGTGCAGATCGACGTTGAACCGGCCAGCAGAGCCGACCGCCAGGCGAATATTTCCGGACCCGCTGTGCAACTGCCAGGGACCAGCCACGTTTCCGTCAGCTTCGACATTTCCGCTGCCGGTACGGGCATGCATTCCGCCTTTGATGCCGCGAACGCTGATGCTTCCCGAGCCGGTGTGAACGTCCACGTCACCAGAGCCCGTCAGGCTCGCCTGGATGTCGCCGCTGCCGGTCTGCGCATTGAACGGCGCGGCTACGCCGTCAGCACGAATGTTGCCGCTGCCCGTCTGCACGCGCACGCGGCTGCCCACGTCGCGCAGGCGAATATCGCCCGAGCCGGTCTGGGCCTGCACCTCGGAGCGCACCCCGGAAACCTCGACGTTGCCCGATCCGCTATGGGCCTGCACGGTGGTATCAGCCGGGACGGTGATCTCGTAATCGATGGAGACGTGCCGCCGGACATCGTCGGGCAGATCGTAACCGATATGGATGGTGTTGCCGCTCTGCTGAATCGGAGGATTGGATTCGACCTGATGGACGGCATTGTCATTGCCGAAGATGGAGTTGCTGCTGCGAACCCTTCCGTGCACGACGACCTGGTTGGCTCCGCCGGTTTTGATCGCAATGTCACCGGAACCGGTCGTGACGTCCAGGTTGACGGCCCCGGAAACCTGCAAGGTGCGATCGAAATGCCCTTCCGCGCGGGCGTGCAGCAGGATGGGGAGAAGAAGAAAGCTGAACAGGACAGCAGCACAACGTCGGTTCATGATGCCGCTCCTTTGATTGGATTGCGAAACCAGTGACGATCACGCAGGGCTGAAGCGCCGCACTACAAGGCGTGCCGTGCTGCTAAAGACTTACCCGACCAGAAGTCACCTCATAATGAACCGAAAGAGCAACGTCGTATTCCCTCAGGGGCTAAAGCCCGCGTCTTTCGCGGGTCTGAGCGGCACGGCTGAAGCCGTGCCCTTTCAAAACGGATTTATGAGATAGCCGCTACTGTTGCAGTACCACCTGCTCGCCTTCCTTCAGGCCGGAAAGCACTTCCGTCTTCACTCCGTTGGAGATGCCGATGTTGACGGCGATCTTCTTCATGCCATCCTTGGTGGCGGGATCGGGAATATCGACCGAGGCCTTTTTGTCCTTGTCGTACAGGATGGCGCCTTCTGGGATTATCAGCACGTTGTGGTGCTCGTCGAGGAGGATTTCGGCGTTGGCGGTCATCTCCGCCTTCAGTTCGCCGCCGGGATTGTTGATGGAGACCCGCACCTCGAAGGTGGTGACGTTGTCCTTCTCGACGCCCATGGGCGAAATCTTGGTCACATGACCGGTGAAAGTCTTGTCCTTGAAAGTCTCCACGCGAATGCGGGCGGGCTGGCTGAGATAGACCTTGCCAATGTCGCTCTCGTCCACCTTGCCCTTGACATACACCTCGCTGGTATCGCCCAGCGTCATCACCAGGGTTGCGCCGGAGCCGAGCACGAGGATGGAGCTGACGGCGTCGCCGACTTCCACATCGCGCGAGAGCACCACGCCGTCAATGGGAGCGGTGATGGTGGTGTAGCTGAGCTGCTCCTCGAACTGCTTCAGGCTGGCCTGGTCCTTCTCCACCTCGGCCTGCGCCTGCGCGACCTTGGCCCGGTTGACGCTCAACTGAGCCCGCGCGACGTCGCGCTTGTTCACCGCCATGATGTAGCTGCGCTCGGCATCGTCGAGGGTGGCCTGCGAGACCACGCCGTCGCGGGACATCACCTTCGCGCGCTCATAGGCGCGCTGCAGCGTCGGGATATCGACGCCCTGGGCATCGACTTCGGCGCGCTTCTCATCGGCCTCGGCGCTCTTCAGGTTGGCCTGCGACGACAGCAGTTGCGCCCGGGCCGAATTGACCTGGGCTTCAATCTCCACCCTGTCGAGTTCGGCCAGCACCTGGCCCTGCTTTACCCGGTCGCCGGTGTCTACGTAAAGCTTCTTGACGATGCCGCTGGCCTTGGACTTGATCTCGACTTTGGTAATGGGCGTAATCTTGCCGGTGGCGACCACACTTTTGGCGAGGTCGCCCCTTTCCACTTTGGCCAGCCGGGTGGGGTCGATTTTCTTGCCGCCGCGGGTGGCGGCAACGGCCACGATGACCAGGGCCACCACCGCCACGCAAACGATGATGGTGATGACCCAGCGGCGCTTCTTATGATTATGATTTCTGCCGTTTGCCACTGCTCCTCCGCCTGGGCAGCACTGTGTCCTGATCTCTGATACGCGGGATGCCCTGGGTTTGTTCCCTGAAAACCTGAAAAGCGGGGTACCGGGCTGACTCCGCCGCCCTGCCTGTTTAGACAACTGGCCGCGCGGTTTTGGTAGCAGAGCAGCGGGAGGAAAACGCGGCCGGGATGGCGGGCCTTGGCTTACGAGAGGGCGATCTGTCCTAAATGACGAGGGGTATTGCACTATGATTCGGGTGATGAGCAGGCGGCGCGCAATTGCGATTTGGGTTATGTGGTACGCCCTCGTGAGCGTTCCAGCAGCCGTATCGGCACAGTCGCCGGCTGAGGCCGATAAAGTCCGGTCATGCCGGGAATTCACGCAGCATTTCTATGACTGGTACGTTCCGTTTACGCAAAAACGCCTGAATGGTCCGGCATGGAATGTGGCATTGAAGCAGGAGGCCGGTGTCTTCAGCCCGAAGCTCTTCCAGGCCCTGAAGCAGGACTCCGACGCCCAAGCCAAAGCGCAGGGAGAAATCGTGGGACTCGACTACGACCCGTTTCTGAATACCCAGGACCCCGCCGACCATTACCAGGCGCGGAACGCCTCATGGGCAAAGGGCAGGTGCAGCGTGGAGGTGTGGCGCGCTTCCCCACGGGACACCGCCGCCAAATCCGACCAGCCCGACGTGGTGGCCGAATTGCACCAGCAGAATCAGCAATGGCGCTTCCTGAACTTCCTCTACCCGAGCGAGAATACCGATCTGCTGACGCAGTTACGGCAGTTGAAGGAAGTCCGTATGAAACCTTAGGGCCACGCTTCACGCGCGGCCGTTGTTGTGAGCATGCGGTTGCACCACAAGCCAGAAAACGGAAACGCGACTGCCGATTACTGGGTTATCGACAGTTACGATGGCAGACTCCCGCAGGGCACAAGCAGCCGACGACAGATCTCAACGGGAGTGTGGCGAGACCCGTCAGCGCGGGCTCATCTTAGGGCGCGAAGTAGCCGGAAATGTCCAGAATCAGCTGCGTCAGTCCGGCGGCGAATGCATCGATGGAGCCGTTACGCGTCGCCACAATCGCCATGTTGGATGTGATGAAGCCGTCAAAGGCATTCAGCGTCGACACCATCGGCTGCTGCTCGTTGTCTGGCCAGAGAGTCAGGTATGCGAGTGACCCGCGCGGCACCACCGTCGCATTGAACACATACGCAGTGGCATTTCCCAGCGGCGCGCAAGGGCTGCCCATGACGTTCACCGTCCTCTCGCCGCGGAACGGCTGCCCGTTGTTGTTGCGGGTCTCGTAGATGCGGCATGGGGGAATCGAGTAAAACGAGGATCCTCCTGGTCCTGGCGGGGCGAAATATCCGTTTACATCTACCAACAGGTCGGTGTTGTTGCTGTTGGGGTAAAAGGCAACCGTTTGATTGTTTCCCGCAGGCACGATGGCCGCGTTCGCTACCACGGTTCCGGTGGAGTTGTTGAGGGTCGAGACCCCAGGTCTTGGCTCGCCTTGCGGCCAAACGGTCAGATAATCAAGCACCCTGGGCGCCGGAATAGCAGTGACATTGAGCGAATAAGCCGCCGCGCTGCCCGGAAGACCGCACTTGCCGGTCATCGCGTAGTCGCGCTCCATGCCGGCCTGCAGTGTCCCGCCATATTGACCATTACGCGTGTCCACGATGCGGCACGGCGCCAGCGGATAGAACTGCAGCGTCTGCGAGCCGGGACTTGTGAAATAGCCATTGATGTCGAGGACGACATCTGCCGTATTGGTGACATAAACGGTGACAAATCCCGGAGTCCACGACCAATATCCCGCCGGGACGATTGCCGCACTCGCTTTGATCCGGCCGTCCGGCGAGTTCAGGAGAGAAACGACGGGCTGGTTTTCGTCCGCGGGCCAGAGCGTGAGATATCCGAGCTGCCCATGTGGAATTACGGTGACGTTCAGAGAATAGGCGGTCGCAGAACTCAGGTCGCCACAGCCCTGAAGCTGGGCCTGTTGCACAAGCCAGAAATATGCAATTGTCCCACCCTGGATGGGAGGGCCCCAGCGT
>DATJAI010000014.1:0-2011 GCA_035516415.1 Binatia bacterium
ACGAGGTCGGCGACATCAATGCCTGCGTGCGCGAGATCGCCGAGGTTTGGGCTCAGCGCTTTCAGGACAAGGCCATTGCCTTCTACTTCCTGCCGAACGAGCGGCTGGAGCCTTTCCCCTTCGACTACTACAAGGTCCAGCACGTGGTCTCTAATCTGCTGGACAATGCCATGAAGTACGCGCCATCGTCGGGCACCGTGTGGTTGCACGTGGAGCCGTACTTCTGGGAGCGCCGCACCGTGCAGCGGCAGCCGGTGGTCGAGCGCCGCAAGCAGCGATCCACGGGGCCGAACTGCTGCCGGATCTCGGTGTCCGACACCGGCCCGGGCATCGCCCCCGAGTTTCAACAGGAGATTTTCGAGGAGTACTTCCGCCTGACTCCCCAGGGTGTGCGGGCGGACGGCTATGGACTTGGTCTGGCCATCGCGCGTCGTCTGGTGCAGTCGGCAGGCGGGAAGATCTGGGTGGAAAGCGAACCCGGAGCGGGCAGCAAGTTTTCATTTCTGGTATTGCTCAATCCCTCACCTAAACGCCTCCCGGAGGAGCAATGAGCGCTAGCCACATCCTTGTGGTGGATGACGAACCCAGTATGTTGCGGTACCTCCAGACGGTTCTGGAGCTTGATTCTTATCGCGTTTCGACCGCTTCCAACGGCATGGAGGCCGTGGAGAAGGTGCAGCGCGATACCCCCGACCTGGTTCTCCTCGACATGGTGATGCCCGGCGCCGACGGACTGGAGACGTTGCAGCGCATCCGCGAGACGCGGCCGTCGACTAAAGTCGTGATGTTGTCGTGTGTGCGCGATACCCGCAAGGTGGCGCAGGCCATGCGTCTGGGCGCGCAGGACTATCTCTCCAAGCCAGTGCAGAAGGAAGAGATGGACGAAGTGCTGCGCTTCTGTCTGGAGAACAGCGAGCCGGATGGGCCGGGCGTAGGCGAGGCCATCGAAGTCAGCCAGGGCGTGTATTTCTTCTCCGCGACGCCGCAGATGCGCCAGCTGCGCGCCCAGTCAATGCAGGTTGCCAAGTTCGACTTCCCGGTGCTGATTCTCGGCGAGAGCGGCACCGGCAAGGAAGTCCTCTCGCAGCTGATCCACAAGTATTCCGATCGTTCGCACCGGACCTTCCTGAAAGTCAATTGCGCTGCCGTGCCCAGCGAGCTGCTGGAGAGCGAGCTCTTCGGCTACGAGCCCGGCGCGTTTACCGGCGCCAATAAGGCCAAGCCGGGCAAGTTTGAGCTGTGCAACAGGGGCACGCTGCTGCTGGATGAGATCGGTGAGATGTCGCCGGCGCTGCAGGCCAAGCTGCTGCAGGTGCTGCAGGATGGCCAGTTCTCGCGTCTGGGGGGACGCAGCACGGTGAAGGTCGACGTACGCGTGCTGGCGGCCACCAACATCAACATGCCGCAGGCCATCGCGCAGAAGACCTTCCGCGAAGATCTTTACTATCGCCTGAACAGCTTTGTTTTGCGCATGCCGTCGTTGCGCGAGCGCCGCGAAGAGATTCCCATGATCCTGCGGCACTTCATGATCCATCTCGCCGACCGCTACGCCTGCGCGCCGCTGCCAGTTTCACAGCGGCTGGTGGAAGCTTGCGAGAACTATCCCTGGCCGGGCAACATCCGCGAGCTGGAGAATTTCGTGAAGCGCTTCCTGGTGCTGGGCGATGAGAACGCCGCCATCGCGGAGCTGCAGCGCGGTACGGCGCGCGAACAGCAGGGCGTTATCTCACTGCAGGAGAAGCAGTCGCCGCCGCAGCCACAGCCCGACCTGAAGGAGATGGTGCGCAATCTGAAGAACGGCGCGGAGATGGAAGTGATCGCGCAGGTGCTGGAAGAGACGGCGTGGAATCGCAAGCGCGCCGCGGTCAAGCTCAACATCAGCTACAAGGCGCTGCTCTACAAAATCCGCCAGTACGACATCCGGCCACGACAGGCGGGATAAGCAAACCAGTTCCAGGGGTCGATTGCCAATAACGAATTGTCATCCGAGCGAGGGCGCTGTCTTTGCGCC
>DATJAI010000015.1:0-30604 GCA_035516415.1 Binatia bacterium
CCCGACTTTAACCCTACCCCAACCACTCTTCCCGTCAAGATTACGGAAGTACATGTGCCAAAGCGACGCGCGGCGCCCTAGTTTTCGCGCGCGATGACGACTACTTCTTCGGCGTTCTGCATTCACGGGTTCACGAGCTTGGGGCGCGTTCGCAGGGTAATGTCGCTTGGAAGGGGCACGGCTTCGGCCGCGCCGGAACCCACGCTTAATTCGGGTGCGCTTAATTCGGGTAATGTCGCTTTAAAGGGGCACGGCTCCAGCCGCGCCGGAACCCACGCTTAATTCGGGTGCGCTTAATTCGGGTAATGTCGCTTTGAAGGGGCACGGCTTTCAGCCGTGCCGAAAAGCGTCTCCTATAAGAACCAGGGGCTTTAGCCCCTGAGGTAATCAAATTCCTCGGCGTGGCGAAGCACATCGCCCATACCCGGAGGTCATCATGTCCCCCACACGCAGCCTGATTCGCACGGAAGTTCGCGGGCTTGATCTCTCGCTCGACGGCGCTTCGCTGTCGCTCTCCCTCGCCGGAGAAGACCTGATCGCCTCCGTTCCGCTTGACAGTGAAGCCGCCGGGCGCCTGCATCTCGAAATGGCGAAGGCGCAACTATGGGAATGGAACCAGCTCGAGGAGCTGAAGTCGCGCGCGGAGTTGCGTTACCGCCGCTATCTGTGTGCGTGGCTGGTTATGTGCCTGGGCGCCTTCAGCGCCTACGTCGGCTACCCCGGCTATTACCTGTGCATCGCGTTCTCGCTGCTCTCGGTATTTCTGTGGTGGCGCGCCGGCTATGAGGAGCAGAGGGCCGAACGCGCGGCGCAGGCGCAAAGAAACGCCTTTCGGCCGGAGTGGAGCTATCTGCGCGAGCGGCTGGAGGAATCCGGCGCCGACGGACCGGAATGAGCCCTCGTGCCGCGATGAGCTGTTCGGGTACTGCGGGCCTTATCTCGCGTCGCATTTGCGGGAGACGCAATGATCAGGTCCGCGTTCCAGACCATCCTTCACTCGCAAGGCGGCTAGTCCTTGGCCATGGCGTAGTAGCCTTGGCGGGCCTGCACCTTGTAATCCTTCGCCCTGATCTGGATCTTGCGGTAGCTGCCGTCCAGTTTGGTATTCGTGGGCGTATAGCCGATGTTGTACTGGCTGCGCAGCTCGTTCTGGATCTGGTCGAAGGCCTGCTTCAGCTTCTCCTGCTTGTTGCCCACTTCGATGACGCGGCCTCCGGTCTGCTCGGCCAGCTTGCGCATGTCGGAGTCGCCGCTGTAACCGAAGCCGCCGTAGAAACCGCGATCGGCGATCAGGATGACGTAGCAGATGGTATCGGCTTTCTGCGCCGCCTCGATGGCGTCCTGGATGCGCAGACGGCTGCCCTGGTCTTCGCCGTCGGTGAAGATGATCATCGCCTTACGGCCGACTTCGTTTTTCAGCTTTTCGTCGGCGCCGAGATAAATGGCATCATAGAGCAGGGTGCCGCGCGGCGTGGTGGGAATGGGACCGCCGCCCAGCCCTGGCGGGCCGCCGCCCATTCCGGCGTTGATCTGCATTTTGTTCAGCGCCCGCGTCAGGTCGTGGACATTGTTGGTGAAATCCTGGTCGAGGTCCACATCCACGTCGAAGTTGATGACGAAGGCCAGGTCCTTGGGGCGCAGCACGGCCCGCAGGAACTCGGCGCACGACTCCTGTTCGATGTCCAGCACCCGCGTCTGGCTGGCGCTGGTGTCGATCATGATCCCCAGGGTCAGCGGCTGGTTCGACTCCGCCGAAAAATATTTGACGGTTTGCAGCTTGCCGTCCTCAAACACCTGGAAGTCGCCCTTCGTCAGGTTGGGAATCAGCATCCCGTGCTTGTCCTTCACGTTGAAGAACAGGTTGACCACGTTGACCTGCGCCTTGAAGGTCTCCATCGGCTCCTGCTCCTGAGGAGCCTGCGATGACTGGTCCTGGGTGGTGGACTGGGCCGGCGGGTTCTGGGACTGCGCCGCCAGCCACAGGCAGCAGCTCAGCGGCAGGCACAGGAGGATGAAAAACTGGCGAAAGCGGTGCAGCAGCATAGCTACTCTTCCGGTACCGGGCGAATCCATTGTAGTGCACCCAGGCGGGACGGGCGATGAAAGCTGCCTCCAGGCCCGGCTGCGTTTATACTGGGCAGAGTTCGGGGTTTCCGGCAGACGGACCAACAGCCCATGTTCGTTAACTCTGCGAGTTTCGTAATCCGGGGTGTCTTTCTTGCGGCGGTTCTCACGCTGGTGGCGATTTGCGCCATCGGCCAGCAGCAGAAGCTGCCGGATGCTCCGGTGCCGCAGAACAATGCCCCGGAGCAGAACGTAAACGTGCCGGGCAGCCCCCAGAACCAGTCCCCGTCATCCAATGCAAACCCGGAGCAACCCGCAAATACTCTCCCGGCTGGCCAGCAGCCCGCTGGCGGGCAGACGAATCCGCAGCCGCCGCCTCCCGGATCGCAGGAGATCAGGACGGTCCCGCCGGGCAGCGTCGCCAGGACGGGCGGCAGCGGTCCCGATGAGCTGCTCACCCTGACCAAAACCGTCAACTTCGTCATCGTGCCGGTTACGGTGAAGGACAGCGACGGCAAGATGGTGGACGGGCTGCTGGCCCAGGACTTCAGCGTGCTGGAAGACGGGACGCCGCAGAAGCTGACGTTCTTCACCAGCGATCCGTTTCCGCTCTCGGCCGCGCTCATCGTCGATCAGAGCCTTCCCGATCCCGTCCTGCGCAAGGTCAACCAGACCTTCGCGGCGCTGGGAGGCGCCTTCGGTCCCTTCGATGAAATTGCGGTATTCACCTACGGCAACACGGTGAACAAGCGTCAGGACTTTGGAAACACGACGCGCATGGAACTGGCGCTGCAGCGTATCCGGGACGAAAGCGGAGCCAACGCGGGAGCTTCGGTGGTCGGCGGCCCGTTCGGCTCGGGGCCCCAGACCAACAACAAGCCGATGCCAGGCGCCTCCCAGGTCATCACCCCCGCCCCCGAGCATCACGTGCTGAACGATGCTATCCTGATGGCCGCCCAGGACCTGGCGCGCCGCACGCCCGCCAGCCGCAAGATCATTTTCATCATCAGCAGCGGCCAGGAGTATGGCAGCCGGGCCAGCTACGCGCAGGTGCTCAAGGTGCTGCTCACCGACGGCATTGCGGTATACGCCATCGGGGTGGACACGGCGGCTCTGCCTGTCTACGGAAAAGTTGCCAAGGCGCGGATGCCCGGCTTCGGCTACAGCAACATCCTGCCGCGCTACGTCAACGCGACCGGTGGCGATGTGCTCAACGAATTCTCCCGCGAAGCGATCGAGAGCGCCTACCAGCGCATCACCATGGAAGCCCGCAATCAGTACACGCTGGGCTACAACACCGCCCAGGGGCCTTCCAGCAATTATCGGGATATCGAAGTGCGGGTGAAGCGGCCCGGCCTGGAGGTCTTTGCCAAGCACGGGTACTATCCCCTGCCGCCGCAGCGGGAGCCGTCGCCGCCCCCTGCTCAGCCGGACAATACAGGTCAGACACAACCGCCGCCGGGAGCCAGCAACTAGAGTTGCGCCGGCTGGCAGCCGGAGCCCCATCCCGGCAATCGCGCCGGCCTTTACTTCCTGTCCGGCGCCGTACCGAGTTCGCGTCCGCGGCCCGTGGCCGTGCTCTTGCCGCTTTTGGTGGCCGCGGCGGCGTGCGCCGTCGCCTCCGGACCGTAGCGCTCCAGCAGCACCGGAACCAGCGCTCCCTCCGCCTCCTTGACGAACGTCATCTTGCCCTTGCCATCGATGTCGATGCGGATGAAGTCCCCCAGCTTGACCTGGCCGGTGGCCACCAGATTGGCCAGCGGAAACACAATATTGCGCTCGATGGCGCGCTTCAGGTGGCGGGCGCCGTAGCGCAGATCGGTACCTTCGCGCAGCAGGAACTCCTTGACCGCGCTCGTGCAACTGAAGACGAACTGATGGTTGCCGGTGGCCTGCAGGATTCGCTGCTGCACCATGCCCAGCTCGATCTCCAGAATCTGTTCCAGGTGCTCACGCCGCAGCATGCGGAACACCACCACCTTGTCGATGCGGTTCATGAACTCGGGCGAGAACTTGCGGCGCGCCGCCTCGACCGCCGTGCGGTCGATCTTCTGGTCGAACCTGGCGTCCATCTGCGCCGGCGTCTGGGCAAAGCCCATCGTGCCGTTGATCATCTCGTTCATCTCGGCGGCGCCCAGGTTCGAGGTCATCACGATGACGCATTGCGACATATCGACGCGGCGGTTGTCGCCCAGCGTCAGCGTGGCCTTGTCGAGGATACCCAGCAACAGCTGCCATAGCGCATCCGACGCTTTCTCGATCTCGTCGAACAACAGGATCGAGAGCTTCAGCTTCTCGGTGTGCCACTGGTTGAGAGCTTCCTGGGTGAGCAGCGGATGCGTCTCGCGGTGGCCCAGATAGCCGGGCGGCGAGCCGATCAGCTTCGCGATTTCGTGCGAGTGCTGGAACTCCGCGCAGTCGATCTTGATGCAGGCATGCGTGTCGCCGAACAGCGACTCCGCCACCGCCTCCACCACCCGGGTTTTGCCCGAGCCGGTGGGGCCGAGGAAAAGCAGGTTGCCGACGGGACGTCCCGGCGGGTTCAGCCCGGCCAGGAACATCTGGTAGATCTCAGCCATCTTCTCGACGGCCGCTTCCTGACCGACAATCTTTCGCCGCAATGCCGCTTCGAAGTCCAGCGCTTCGCTGCTGTGGCGCGAGGGATCCAGAACTGCGTTCAATCCGGTCTTCATGATCGCTGCCAGTTTCAAGACCCGGTCTCAGCCCGGAGCCGACCGGTGTCTGTGTGATGGATTACAAGCCCCCTGAGTTGTTTTGGCCCATGTCCCCAGGTTTTTACGATGTTCCCGAAGTGCTACTTTCCATCCTCGGTAATTGGATGTGCCGGAGTGCCGGAACGACAGCTTACTGAGTAGTTAACTTTGGCAAACCTTTGGAGACATATTGCCGACACTTTGGCGAGAAATGGCAGGGGCGAGCTGTTGCAGGCGAGATGGTTTGGCCAGAGAAGCCGGCACTAATAGGCGACGGAACGGCGCTCCGACCGTCCTTTTAGTAGTCCAGTTGTCCTTCGAAAGACGGGATCTCGCCATTGTGAATAGCAGTGCTCCATTCATCGAGCTTGCCCCTGTCGAGCTCCCAGAAACGTTTGCAAATCGCGAGGTACTCCAGCACGGTCTGTGATTCGCCCTTGTCCAGAAGTTCCTTCGCCAGCGTCATGCTGGGGCCGAAGCTGTCAAGCTGCGGTGATCCCGGAGTCCGGCCCGACTGCAGGAGATAGGCGTCCGCCCCCTTAACGTCGCCGCGGCGCAGCGCCAGGCGGCCAAGGACGAAATTGCCGTAGAAGATGGCGTTCCCGTTGTTCCAGTCCTTCGGATAATCCGGCGCCATCTTCAGAAGCTCCCGCGAATATATTTCAGCTTTCTGTAAGTCGCCGGCGTTAAAGGCGCGCTTGGCGAGGTCGGGAAGGTTGTAGCAGCGATCACGTTCACTCGCACCTGCGCTGGCATTCTCGAGTGCCGCGAGTTGCTCCTGCGGTGTAGCGGGAGGCATTGCCAGCCTTGCGAGCAGCGGCCGCAGCTCCGCCGCGGCAGACTGAATCCGCTTTGGATCTGAAGTGGCGACTGCCGCATTCAGGCGCTCGCACGCCTGGCCGGCGCTGGCGAAATTGTCGCTCGTGCTCTCGTTGTCGCGCCGCTCCCGAGCTTGCAGCGTCAGCTTCACAATGCGGCACGACCTGAGCGAGGCCTGGATATCATCGCTGCTTGCGGTCTGCTGGGCGAGCAGCGATGAGAGAGTCAGCAGCGTGATCAAGCCGCCGAAAGCAACCAGCTTGCGAGGACAGCGCATATCGGAATGCCTCCGGCGGGAGTCAACGCGCAATTCCGGTCATCTACAGGAGAGTCTCAGCTCACGGCACCTCGATCAGCTCGATCTTGCCGTCCTTGCGCCGGTGCAGCACGTTTACCTTGCCCTTGCCGTCGCGGAAGACGAAGACGTCGCGGTCGCGAAACTCGCATTCCTTCACCGCTTCCTCCACCGTCATGGGGCGCAGGGCAACCGAGTCGTTTGAGCGTACCAGGTGCGCTTCCGTGGTGCGCGCAATGGCCGGGAACTTGTGCACTACCACGGGCACGGCGGTCGCCGAATTGGCCCCCACCGCCATCGTCACCTCCGCAGCCGCCTCCACCGGAGCTGTCCAGCTCTTGTCCTTGGGCTTGCGATGGGTGTTGCGGCGGCGGCCATTGTGCCGCAGCACCTGGGTCTCGATGTGCTCCAGCGCCTGCGTTACCGCCACCAGCATGTCCGCCGCTTCCGCCAGCCCGACCAGATGGCCGCGCCGCCGCTTGACGGTGATCTCCGCGATATTGCGGTGCTTTTCCGCCGTCAGAATGACTTTGCTCTTGATGTTGTCGCCGAGAATCCTGCTGAGTTTGCCGAGGCCCGATTCCACCTCGTCACGGATGGCGGGAGTGATTTCATACTGCCTGCCAAAATATTCTACGGTCATTGAGCTCCCTTCTCGCCCCAGTTTGCCTGTCGGATCTTTTTCAGCCGCGCCGCTCTTCACCCGGCCGGCGTCCGTTCAGCCCGATCCCGGCCGCGCTATCGCCAGCCGGCACCGGCGAGGCGCCAATCTAACCGCTAGGTTTTGACTCTGCGCTGGTGGGTGCTCGGGATGCGCATGTCCTCCCGGTACTTCGCGACCGTGCGGCGAGTGACCTGGATGCCCTGCGACTGGAGGATGCGGGTGATCTGCTCGTCGGTCAACGGCCTGGCGGGATCTTCCTCCTCGATGAGCTTCTTGACCCGGCGCTTCAGGATCAGCAGCGACGTGCTGCTGCCCTCCGGCCCGTTGACGCTCTCGCTGAAGAAGTATCGCAGTTCGAAGACTCCCTGCGGAGTATGAGCGTACTTGTTGGCCACGGCGCGGCTGACGGTCGAAGGATGCACCCCGATCTCCTCCGCCACCTCCTTGATCATCATCGGTTTCAGATGATCGATGCCGTGATCGAGAAATTCGCGCTGCCGTTCCAGAATCGAATAGCACACCCGCAGGATCGTCTGCTTGCGCTGCTCGATGTTCTTGATGAGCTGGATGGCCGACTTGTAGCGCTCCTTGACGTAGTTGCGGACCTCTTTCTCCGCCCCGTCCCGGCTCAGCAGCCGGCGATAGGCGGGATTCAGCCGCAGCTGCGGGATCTCTTCGTCATTCATCAGCACCAGATATTCGTCGCCCTGCTTCACGAAAGCCACGTCGGGCTCGATCAGCCGGGTCACGACCTTGTTGTAACGCAGCCCGGGACGCGGATCGAGGGTGCGGATGAAGTCGATCGCCTGCATCACCGCCTCCAGAGGCCGCCCCATAGCCCGCGCAATTTCGCGGAAATGTTTATTCTGCACCGCGTGCAGGTGCTGGTCCACGATCACCGTGGCGTCGTCCAGCGCTTCCAGCTCCGCCGCATGGCTGCCGTTGCCGTTCTTGCGGGGGACCCGCTTCAGGTCCTGCAACTGCGCCAGCAGGCACTCGCGCAGATCGCGCGCGCCCACCCCAATCGGATCCATCTGCCGCACCAGATCGATGGCCTCGCGCAGCGCGTCACGGCTGAAGGGGGCCCGGGCCGGGGTGCTGCGCGGCGGCACCAGAGTCGGCCGTGGCGTCGGCGGCGGCACGGCAGCCGCCATCCCCGGCTCTTCTTCCGCCACCGCAATACCGGCTGCTGCAGCTTCCGGCTGCGGGGCGTCCGGTGATGGCTCACTCTCGCTGGCCGCAGCTCTGGCCGCAGGCGCGGCCTCCTCCGCAACCAGCGGCTGAGCTTCGCTCTCCGCCTCGTTTCCCCCCAGGCCGAGCAGCTCGTCATCGGTCGCGGTGAGATAGCCTTCCTCGTTCAGGTTGCCGATCACCAGCTCCGCCGCCCGGTACACGTCCTCATGGACATGCAACGATCCCAACTGCCACATCAGGTGGTCGGTCAGATTGCCGGGTTTGGACAGGAAGTTCTCGAAGGAGGGTTTCTCGCTGTCCTCCATCTCGATGGGCGTGCGCAGTCCAGGATCGAGATATTCCGAGAAAAACGAGCCGAAATCGATTTCTTCGAACGGGTCTTTTTCCTCCGCCGTCGCCTCCGGCTGCTCCTGCTGCGCGGCCAGCGAGCTGTCGCGCTCCATCTTTTCCTCGCGCGCCGAAACCTCATCCAGCAGGGGAACGGAATTGTCCAGTTCCTCCAGTACCGGATTCTCCGTCAGCTCGGCGTTGATCATGTCGGTCAGCTCAAGTTTGTTGAGCGCCAGCACGCTGACCATCTGCACGAGCCCGGGCGTCAGAATCTGCTTCTGGGAAACCCTGAGACTCAGTTTGGGCTGCAACAAAGCCATGCCACGGAAACCCTGAGGAGCGTTGCCCCCTCGCCAATTCTAAACCAACGAAAAGCTCTCGCCTAAGTAAACTCGCTTCACTTCCGCATCGTTCCCCAGTTGCTCCGGCGTGCCGGTGCGGAAAATCCGCCCCTCGTTAATGATGTAGGCGCGGTCGGTCACCGACAGCGTCTCACGCACATTATGATCCGTAACCAGCACTCCGATGCCGCTCGCCCTCAGATCGGAGATGATTTTCTGCAGATCCAGTACCGCAATGGGATCGATTCCCGAAAACGGCTCGTCCAGCAGGATGAAAGACGGCGAGATGCACAGCGAACGGGCGATCTCCACCCGCCGCCGCTCCCCGCCGGAGAGCGCGTAACCCCGGTTCTTGCGGATCACCCCCAGCCCCAGCTGGTCGATCAGGGTCTCCATGCGCTCCCGCCGCTCGTGCCAGGACATCGATTGCGCCTCCAGCACGGCCAGAATGTTGTCCTCCACCGTGAGCTTGCGGAAGATTGAGGGCTCCTGCGGCAGGTAGGCGATCCCATGATCGCGCGCCCGCAGGTACATCGGCACGTGGGTAATATCCTCGCCGTCGATCAGCACCCGTCCGCTGTCGGACGGTATCAGCCCGACGATGATGTAAAAGCTGGTGGTCTTGCCGGCGCCATTGGGCCCCAGCAGGCCAACCACCTCACCCTGTTTTACCTGGACACTGACAGCGTGGACGACCCTTCGACCGCGGTAACTTTTGCCGATCTCCTCAGCCGATAAGGTCTGCATTTACTTCGTGGTACGAGCGCGTGTGATGGTGGGGGAAGAACGCTTGCTTTCTACTAGCACCCTATCATCGTGAGTGTAGAAAGTCAACGAATCGCCCCACACGGTACCGTGTTCGGCATCAAAAATGCTCGGCGATTTGCCCGTCAGGACGTACCTGGCATCTTCGGCGGTGTATACCAGTCGGTCGCCGACCGCGCGCCGGTTGGGTTCGGTCACCACCACCTGCCCGCTCGCGATCATGTGGTCAATCTGACTTGGGGCGTCGGAGCCCGGCAGCGCCGGCCTTTTCTGCTGTCCCGGCTTTACAGCGGCAGCCGATCCCTCTTTGGCCTCCGCCTGCTTCAGGTAGACATCCAGCTGCTGTGCGCTGACCGTGCCGGTGGCAGAGCGGGCGAACACGTTGTCCGTGTAGCGCGCCCGCCGCTCCTCGTCCACATAGGTCAGCCGGTCGGCGGTCACGGTCACCGGAGTCAGCTTGCCGTCCTGCGACTGCTGCACGAACAGGCTGGATACGGTCTGCGACCCGTCGGACTGGGCGAAGATGGCCCGCTTCTGGTTGTCGAAATCGATCTTCGGCGCGTGCACCACGTTGGCCGTCTGCCACAGCCGCACATTGCCCGTGTAGTGCGCCAAACCCGGCTGCCGGTACGCCACCATGTGCTGGGCCGTGACGTGGATGGGCTCCGAGGTTGCCAGCAGCGCTCCGTCGGGCTGCGGCTTCAGTTCGCTGTAAGTGGTCTTCACATCGTCATCGGCGAAGCCTTCCCCGCTCTGCCGATTCAGCCGTACATGGACCGCGGTAGTGGTCATGCCGCCATCGATGATCCGCGGCGCGCCGGTCAGTACCAGTATGCCGTCGGCCGGCGTGTAGGTGGCCATCTGCGCAAAGGCCGCACGTCCGCCGGTGTTGGGATTGGGCGCGGGCTCGTGATACTCGAAGTTGCCCGTCTGGATCAGCTTCTGCACACCGCCATCGGCAGCGAAGGTCACATCGAGCCGGTCAGCGGTGCTGGTTTTGTCCGGCTCGCCCGGCGTGGTGGAGACGATTCGCGAATTCGGCCAGCCATGCAGCGTCTGAATATGGTTGCTGTCGTCGAAGGTGGCGTGGAACTTGCCTGCCGTGGCGATGGTTGTGGAATTGCTGCCGCCCATCTCCTGGCTCCGGCTGGCGCCGCCCGGCCCCGGCTTCGACCCCGGCGGGGCCGGCAGGATGGTGATTGCCGCCTTGCCGGCCGTATCGCCGGTCTTGAGCTGATTGCCGTTTGCCAGCTGGAAGTCAAGCTGGTCGGCGGCGATCTCCATGGGCTGTCCGCTGGTCCCGGGCGTTTTCCCGTGTGCCTGGCCGGTGTTGTCCGTGCTGCCGGATTTCACCGGTTGCGGATCCTGGCGGATGTGGGCGTTTCCCACCATGTGAAAGCGCGCGGGCTGGTTCTTGTCCTCGAAGTCGAGGATAAAGCTATCAGCCGAGCCGTGAGCGATGCCGGATCCGTGGGAGTCGAACGTCGCCCCCCGGGAGATGATCGCCTGCTCGACGGCGTTCTTCGCGCCCATGTTCAGGTCGCCGCGCGGACCGGTAATGTCGATGACCGAAGGTCCCCGGCTCTGGATGTGAACGTTGCCCTCGGCAACCACGTGTTTGACCGTGTTGTCAGGCTCAAACAGCATGGTTCCATGGTCGGCGGTCAGGGTCCTGTCCGGCTGGTCGATCCTCGCGTTGAGCAGCACCGCCTGGCGCGGCTGTTTCCCGATCTTCGCTGAGCTTCCGGTAATCGTTGCCGGATGGGCGCCGGTGGTGACGATGTGCACGTCGGACTTGAGCTGCAGCTCGTTGCCGCGGGAATCGTAGTAGGCGCCCCTGGCCGAGCCGCTGGCCTGTTCGGTCAGGAAGTTCACTACGTTGTCGGTATGCGCGATGCCCGTCTTCTGGTTGAAGGTAAGGGCGCTCGTCACCAGATGCAGCGGATTTTTCAGTTCCGGCGGCGGAGCCTGATCGGGCCTGCTGGGGCCTTCCGCGTTCGGCTCCAGATCGATATGGACTTCCCCCACGGCATTGATGTCGCCGCTCTGCGGATCGTAGGTGAACTGCTCGCCATAGATCTGGTCATAGCGGTCGTGGTTGCGACCGTACACTACGATGTGCACGTTGCGCAGATCGGCGCGGCCGCCCTGCCTGAACTGCACCGCCCGCGATGCCCGGATGGTGTAAATCGTCCGCCCGCCCTCGGACTTGGACAGGGAAAAGCCTTCACTGGTCTGCTGAATGTCGATCCCCAGCGGCTGCGGAACGCTGTGCAGCACGGACTGCGCGCGTGAGCGGGTAATCCAGTACGACAGGCCGACGGCGGCCACCAGCACACACACTCCTGCCACCAGCCACCTGCGCACCTGGGCTAACGATTGGAACATCTGCCTCGATCTTACGCCATTGCAGCCGGGTTGGCAGCCGGGTGAATGTCGGCGCTTACTTGCGGCCCAGCGCCTCCATGATGCGGTCGAAGTCTTCCAGCGAGGAGTACTCGATCAGGATTCTGCCTTTGCCTTTGCGGTCGTTGATGGTGACCCGCACGCCCAGCGAACGTTCCAGCGTTTTCTCCGCTTCCCTGACGTTAGGATCCAGAATCCGTTCCTTCTCCGCGCGTGGAGCTGGAGGCTGCGACATCCTCGCAACCGCATCCTCGGTCTGACGCACCGAGAGCGCCTGCTCGTTGATGCGGCGGGCCAGCCGCTCGATCTCCTCCGGCGACTCCAGGCCCATCAGCGCCTTGCCATGACCGAGGCTGAGCAGGTTTTTTTCCATCATCGTCTGCACCGCTGGCGGCAGCTTCAGCAGACGCAGGTAATTGGCCACCGAAGAACGCTCTTTCCCCGTGCGTTGCGCAATCTGCTCCTGGGTAAGCCCGAACTCGCGGCCCAGCCGTTCGAAGGCGCGCGCCTGCTCCATCGGGTTCAGGTCCTCGCGTTGCAGGTTTTCGATGATCGTCATTTCCATCGCCTGCTCATTCGATACGTGCCGCACGATGGCGGGAATGGTGGGCAGACCCATACTTTGTGAAGCCTGCCAGCGGCGTTCGCCGGCTATCACCTGGTAATGCCCGCCGGAAACCGGCCGCACCACGATGGGCTGCAGCACGCCCACCGCCTTGATGGAAGCTGCCAGTTCCGCCAGCGCTACCGGATCCGGCGAAGAGCTGCGCGTCTGGTAGGGATTATGCTCGAGCTGGTCCAGCGGGATGTGATGGACTTCGTCTCCGTGCGCCCGGGCGGGCGCCGTCGTGGAAACCGGCGCGTGCGGAACATGGCGCGGCGGAAGCAACGTCTCCAGTCCGCGGCCAAGGGCTTTGCGTTTCTCGACGGTCATCGGGAGTTCTTGCAGGAACGAGCGGCCAACCGGCAATCCGTGCCCGGAATCGGCGCTTTCTCCGTTACGCAACGCCTGCGCGCCCTGCGCGAACCCGCTCATTATAGGCTCTGGCTTGGCGGGGAACTGTGGAATTGTCTGTGGAAAACGCGCCCGGCCGCTGCGCTGCCGACTTAATCAGCTTCTCCCTTCTTCGGTGAGCGCCGCGACCAGCTCGGCCGGGCTGTCGACCAGCACATCGGGCGCTACCGCCTCCAGCGTGCGTGGCGCGAAGCCATAGGTTACCCCCACGCTCCACAGCCCGGCATTTCGCGCCGTCAGGATGTCCACCTGCGAGTCGCCCACCATCACGGTCTGCTGCGGCCCCACCCCCGCTTCCTTCATCAGAGTATTGGCTCCCAGCGGATCCGGCTTCTTGGTCTCGAAGCTGTTGCCGCCATACACCTGGAAGAAGTTGCCCGCCAGCCCCAGGCCCGCCAGAATGTCGCGCGACGCCCGCACGGGCTTGTTAGTCAGCACCGCCAGCTTGCGACCATCGCCCCCGGCCAACTGCTCCAGCGCCTGCTGTATGCCGTCGTACGGGCGCGTGCTGTCCAGTTTGTGCTCGCGATAATGGTGAAGGAAAAAATTGAGCGCCTCCTGCAGAAACTCGCGGTCGGCGGGATCGCCCAGGGCGCGCCGGATGAGCATGGGCGCGCCGTCGCCGATGTAGGTGCCGATGACCTCCAGCGGCAGTTCCTTCCGCCCATAGTGCGCCAGCATGGCATTGACCGACGCGGCCAGATCGCGCTCGGAATCGATCAGCGTCCCGTCGAGATCGAAGATCACCAGCCGGATGTTGTTCCTGGGGATGGCGCGCGCGATGCGGATCATCGCCTTTCAGTATAGCCAGCGGCTTTTGCGCTCTTCACCAGTTGCCGCAGATAGCGGATCTTCCGCCGCACGTAGCCGGCATAGATGACGTTCAGCCGCCAGCACAGCGGACCCTGCAGCAGGCCGCCGCGCGCCACCTGCCGGTAGAAAAACGTCCACGCCGGGCTCAGGACCTCGTTCAGCCGGCTGGCGCGCCAGGCATTGTTTTCATGCTCGAAGTAGTGGCGGGCGCTCAGGCGCGCGTATTCGTCCATGGTCCGCGCAAACTGCTCCACGTCCTCATAGGCATGGTGCAGCATGCAATTTTTTAACTGCCGCACCTTGCCTTCCACCCGCATCGACTCGTGCACCACGCGCGGATGAAAACGTCCCCGGCCTTTGCGGATCAGCCGCAACTGCGCATCGGGATAGAAGCCTCCGCCTGGCACCGGCGTGCCGCCGATGTACAGCACGCGCGGAATTCTGAAGCCGGCGATCTCCTCCGGCACTCCACGGCTCAGCAGATTGCCGATCTCGCCCGCCAGCGCCGGGGTCACCACTTCATCGGCGTCGAGGCTGAGAATCCACTCGCCCGACGCCAGATCGATGGCCCGGTTCTTCTGCCCGGCGTAGCCCAGCCACTCCTGATGGTAGAAACGCACGCCGAAGCCGCGGGCAATCTCGGCCGTGCCGTCCGTGGAGCCGCTGTCCAGGAAGATGACTTCGTCGGCGATGCCGGCGACGCCGGCCAGCACGTCCGCAATCGTGCGTTCCTCATTCTGCGCCACGATGGTTACGGAGAGCGGCGGGCCGCCGCATCTGGTCTTCATCGTCGGTGCCGCAGCCAGGCCGCTCGCCGCGCTGCCGTCAGCCTTCATAGGCTTTCCGGCCAACCAGACCCTTGAAGAAGGAGCTGACCTCGTGCCGCAGGCGCTCCTTGCGCATGTAGCGGTCGCTCTTCACCCAGTTCATCTGCAGACTCATGCGCTGCCCCTCGAACGGCCTGTGTCCGTGCCATGAGCGGTCGCAGCGTTTGAAGATGATGAGGCCGCCCATGGTGGGCGCAACCTCCGCGACATAATCATCCAGGTTCTTCGAGCGCAGCAGCCGCAGACGGCCGCCGCTGCTCTCCCAGGCGGGATTCAGATACAGCAGCACGGTGATGACCTTGTCTTTCGAATCGGTGTGGATCTGGCCATCGGAGTTGTCGCATTGCCCGCGCACCGTCAGCATCGTCGGATACCGGCTCAGGTCCATGGAGAACTTTGCGCCCACCGCCGCCGCAAAATCTGGGCCCAGCAGCTCGTCGCTCAGTTGCCGGAATGCCGGTCCGTAGCTGAGCCGCGAAAGCGGAAAGCTTCCCGAGCGCTCGATGCGCGGGAAGTCCCGCACAATCGCCGCCTTGCACTCCGGCTCCAGCAGGTCGTCCACCAGCAGATATTCAAATGGCTCCCGGTGGAATTCGGCTGCCGCGAGTTGGGCGAGATTCAACATTGCCATTGGGGATTTACTGCTCACCGCGCACATCAGCGCACCGTCGCCGCGCCGTTCATCTGAAAACTGATTCCCGCCTCCGTCAGCGCGTCGGTCAGGACCTGAAACACCTCTTCCGGGCGCACCCGCTTCATACACTCGTCGGTGCGCAGCGGGCAACTGCGTTTATGGCAGGGCTGGCAGGCCAGCTCGCCCTCGCTGGAGAGCAGCCGGATGTGCGGGCTGCCAATCGGCGGCGTTCTGCGGTAGCCCGTCGGCCCGTAAATACCCACCAGCACGGGTACACGCATCGCGCCGGCCATGTGCAGCGGAGCACTGTCCGACCCCACCGCGGCATCCACGCGCTCGTACAGCGCGTACATCTCCGCAATCGGCAGCTTGCCGAAAAGATTCGCCACACGGCCCGCCAGCTGCGACTGCGGCAGCGCCTGCAGGATTCGCGCCCCCACCGGCGCATCGGCAGCCGCGCCCTGCACCACCAGATTCAGATTGGTCTCCGCCACGAGCTGCGCAATCAGCGCCACCCAGTACTCTTCGGGCCAGTGCTTACTCACCCACTGCGTCGCGGGGGCCATGGCGACCACCGGCCCGCCATTGCTGAACGCTCCGTCCAGCAATTCCGCCACGCGCTGCCTGGCCCGGGCCGTCAGCCGCGGCGGTTCGATCGCGTAGCGCACCTCGGCCGCACCCACGTTGTACGCCAGATGGGCCATGTGCTCCAGATGACACACCGAGGGATCGAAGTACTCGCCCCGCTTCAGATATCGTTCGCTATAGAAGACGCTGCTGAACTCGCGCCCGTGCCGGTAGCCGATGCGGCGCCTGATTCCTGCCATATAGGGCAACAGCGCGGTCTTGAACAGGCCTTGGGCGTCAATCGCCACGTCGTAGCCCACTGACCGGACCTCGTGGACGAACGCCTGGAATTCGCGCGCCGCGGCCGGCCACTTCGCGGGATGCGAAAGCGCCCGCATCCAGCTCAGCCGCGAACAGCGATGGATGTGGTCGAGCGCGGGATGACCTTCAATCGCCGGCGCCAGTTCGCTATCGATGGCCCACCCGATCTTCGCCTGGGGAAATCCCTCGCGCAGCATGGTCAGGATGGGCAGGGTCTGGATGACGTCGCCCAGGGCGCTAAAACGCACCAGCAGGATTTTGTCCGGCGGCGCCGCCCGGCGTGACAATGCCCGCCCCAGCCTGCGATTGGGCGCGGCTTCCGGATCGGGCAGGCTTTTCAGGGTGCCGGCGTCTCCCGGCTTATGCGGGTTGCAGCTCATTCTCCTCTACATCATACGTGGCCCGGAAGCGGGTGCAAAAACCGCCTGGCCCGCCCTGCCGGCCGCAGGCTTTCAGTGTAGCTGGCTCCTGCCCGCCCTCCGGATTTTGAAACCATCGCCCCAGAAACCGTGAAACCCTGTTAGAGGGCCAACATCTGACTATCTATATGGCCCGGCACGGCGGGTGGACTTCACGCCTCGCCCGTACGACAATAAGGATAGCTGCCGGCAACAAGTCGCCCCGGCAGGGGTTTATAACAGCGTCAGGTTTCTACTGCCGAAGTCTGTCTGGCTGAGCACAAGAAGGTGCACCATGCGTTCCGTATTTCGTTTTCTCTCTGTTGGCGCAGTGGCGCTCATGCTGCTTCCGCTGGGCCTCGCTCAGAACCAGAGTTCGTCCGGCAGCCAGAGCGGCTCCTCATCGTCCTCGAATGACCAGTACTCTCCCGAGAAGCCCGACAAGAACGCTCCCCCGCGCAGCACGCTGGATAACCTCGACGCTATCGGCAACCGCAACGTCGGCTGCAACAAGGGACTGGGCAACTGGTACTCGCTCGACAAGCAGGTAGCCATGGGCCGCCAGTATTCGCAGCAGGTCGAGCACAGCGCCAAGATGATCAGCGATCCGGTCATTACCGAATACGTGAACCGCATCGGCCAGAATCTGGTGCGCAACTCGGATGCCAAGGTTCCTTTCACCATCAAGGTGATCGATACCGACGACATCAACGCCTTCGCCCTGCCCGGCGGCTTCTTCTACGTGAACTCCGGCCTGATCCTGGCGGCGGACAACGAAGCTGAGCTGGCCGGCGTGATGGCGCACGAGATCGGGCACGTTGCCGCCTGTCACGTCGCCCGCGAGCAGACCCGCGGCAACATCGTGAACCTGGCCAGCATTCCGCTCATCTTCGTGCCCGGCGGCTGGGGCGTCTATGAAGCCTCCCAGGCCGCGCTCGGCATCGGCGTGCCCCTTACCTTCATGAAGTTCTCGCGCAGCTTCGAGGCGGAAGCCGACTTCCTCGGCATGGAGTACATGTACAAGGCGGGTTACGATCCGCAGTCGTTCATCTCCTTCTTCGAGAAAATCGAGGCTCAGGAGAAAAAGAAGCCCGGCACCCTCTCCAAGGCGTTTGCCTCCCACCCCATGACGCCCGACCGCGTCGAGGCGGCGCAGAAGGAGATGCGGACGGTGCTTCCCGCGCGTCCCGAGTACATCGTGGACACCTCGGAGTTTGAGCAGGTGAAGTCACGGCTGGCCGCGCTCGAGAACCGTCACAAGCTGCAGAACGACAAGGACAAGGGTGAACGTCCTACGCTGCGGCGCGCCACTGCCGATCATCCCGCGCAGGACAGCGGCAACGGGACCAGCAGCCAGCCGGCGGACGACCGTCCCACGCTGAAGCGCAACGACGGCTCCAACTCGCCGTCGTTCAATTGAGCGCCTGAAAGACCCATTCCGCCGCTCGCCTCAATTTGCCCCAGCGGCGATTTCATCGTCGTCCGTGCGGACCATAAATACATGGCCGCTCTCACAGCACCAGATGACAAGGCGGAGCGGGACCTGGCTATCGATTAGCGTATTGCCGGGTTGCTTTTTGAGGGTGGTGCTTCCGCATACCGGACACGTACTCGGGTCAGGCATCCTGAAGCACCCCTGTGAAGCAGCAGATTGCCTCTCCCGCTGCGGGGTTGCCTGGAGTTGGCGCAATTTGGCGTACCTGAACCCAGCCTGCCATTAGGGCCCCTGCTGCGCCCCGCGTCCGGCCAGCCCGCCGCCCTGGATGCAGGGCGCCGGGCACCTGAGCTCCTGGGTAGCCGTTGGCCCGGAAAACTTCATCCAACCTCATGGTACACTGCACCCCAACACCCGTAGAGTACAGTGCAGCCTGACGCACGACCGTGGCGGAGACCCGGCGATATCGAAGAAGCCTCGCGTCCTCTGTATCGACGACCAGGTCACGAATCTGCGCATCCGCACCATGCTGCTGGAACAGTTTGGCTGCGAGGCCATCGCTGTCCACGACCATCAGTCCGCGTTGCACGCAATTGCCGGTGGTGACGTGGACGTGCTGGTCATCGATTACCACCTTGCCGACGGCGAAACCGGGGAAGACATCGCCCGCGATGTTCGCGTCATGCATCCGGAGATTCCGCTGATCATGCTGACCGGCGACGCCAATCTTCCGCCGAGCGCGTGCGAATGCGTGGATGCGGTGCTCACCAAGGGGGTCAGCAATCCGGCTGCGCTGCTGGACCTGATCGAGAAGCTGGTGCCCGAGGCCGAGCTTCGTCCCCGGCGCCAGATGCTGTTCGGGGAGCCGGAACACCAGCCCCGAAAAATCGGCAAGGGGGAGAAAGCCTCGTAAAGGCGCTGTTTTCATTCAGGATCCGCGAACAGTCACGAGAGGAATGCGACACTCCGCGCAAGTGTTGCCTGGCAACCGATTTGCCATCTGGCGAATGGCAAAACCGGACATCGCCCGCGATGTTCTCGGCATGTGCAGATTCCGCTGGTCATACTGACTGGCGCCCGTCCAGGCGCGTTGCACGCGTGCTTTCCAGGCGGGTCCAGTTTTTGCTGTGACCGGGTAGAGCGGGCCTTCAGGCCCGCGTCCAGGCCCTCCTTTCCAGAACCGAGTCGGCTTTAGCCGACGACAGCGTGCCGCAGGCTGAAGCCGGCTCGGTTTTGAAAGGGGAGTCGTGACGCGGCGCTGAAGCGCCGCTCTACCCGTACTCGCTCCGATCACACTATTTCCTGAACCGCTTTAAACGGAGATCCCGCCGCGCTCACACCAGCTCCACGGCCTCCTGCATCTCGCCTTCTGCCGGGCTGACGGTCAGCAGAAAATTGCGCAGGGTTTCCGAGTTCTGCTCCGTGTTCGAGGCCTGCTCTTCAAAGACACGCACCGACTGGTCCTGCCCGCCCTTGCGCGCGCGCTCGGCCATGCGCCGGTATAGTGACGCGCTTTCCTCCAGCGCGCGCAGCGCCGACCATAGCGCCGTCTCCACCGCCAGGCGCTGCTCGGCGCCCAGATGCTGGGCCGTGTACGCATGCCCCACGCGGCAGCGAAAGCGCGGCAGTCCGGACTGGTCGATCTCCCACAGCACGCCTCCGCACTCCGGACATGCGAAGGGCGAGGGCTTTCCATTTCGCAGTTCGTTTTCTACTTCCGACATATCGAGCTCCGCCAGGCGGATTTCCTTCATGGCCGGTGTATCCCGCGAGGCCATGGGCGACGTGGCTTCCTGCAGCGGCTCGGAAACCAGCTTCGCCAGCAGACTCGGGATTTCCGCCAGCTCCGCCACGTGCGCGCCGCGCACGCGGTCGAGCGCATTCTGCGGCATCGACGGAAACATGGCGGTCTGCGGATTCTGCACGATGGCTTCACCGCCGTGCGCGCGCACCACCATCAGCCCGGCTGTCCCGTCATCCAGCATCCCGGTCAGCACCACGCCGATGACGCGCCGCCCGTGCGCGACAGCAGCCGAACGGAAGGTGGGATCGATGGCCGGCCGATGCCGGTTCTCCCGCGGCCCGCGCACGGTCCTCACTCTTCCGTCTTCCACGATCATGTGCATGTCCGGCGGGGCAACATAAATCCGCCCCCGCTCGATGACTTCGCCATTCTCCGGGTGCCCTGCGGGAAGCGGGCCGGCGCGACCCAGCACCTTCGGCAGCAGCCCGCCGGTGTGACTGGAAGTGTGCATCACCACCATGACGGCGGCATTCAGATCGGCCGGCAGTTCCCGGCAAAGCTGTTGCAGAGCTTCAATGCCACCGGCGGACGCTCCGATTACGACCAGGTCTCGGTTTGGCACAACGCCCCCAGGCCTGGTTGGATGAATTCGCTCTGCCGGCGGGATTGCCCTTGCATCCAGCTAACCGGGGTGCCAACAACGGACAACCCTTAGCAGGAGTTCAGGCGTCTGACCTGCCTGCGATACCCCAGAGAAAGAAAGTTGTTGCACCCGGAACAGGACAGGCCTACCATATGGGTAACTGCTCTCCCGGTGCTAACATGGCTACGCATATCAGTTCGCAGCAGCCTGAACTGCTGACCTCCTGGAAGGAGATTGCTGCGTATCTGGGCAAGGGTGTGCGCACGGTGCAGCGCTGGGAGCTGGAATTTGGCTTGCCTGTGCGCCGGCCCAACGAGAAAGTGAAGGGAATTGTTCACGCCTCGCGTGAAGACCTGGACAAATGGCTGAACATGCAGTGGTCGCAGCGCCCCCCCAAGAACGGCAACGGCCACGCCGATGTGACGCTCAACGGTCTTTACATTAGTGCGGTGCGCGCGGGCATCAGGCAGTCCGCTGAGTTGCGCAGTGCGAACCGTCGCCTTCTGGCGGAGGTGAGGCAGACGCTGCACTCGTTCGTCGACCAGTGCCAGTCGCTCGCCATGCGAACGCCACGTAACCCCCCCGGGGATAGTTGAGTAGCAACCTGCAATAGACTCCGAAATCGCTTGGGTCTTGAGCCATTCCGGCAGCGGTGGTGTCACAGACGGCTCCATCTCATGCGTGAAGTCAGTTCTGGTAAGGCGCACGAGAAGAGACTAAGCTTGAGACGATCGCACGACCGGCGGGTTCCAGCTTGGCCCACGCTCTCCCCTGGAGGCGGTCCCATGAGCGACGCGGAAGCGGTACGTCCAGCAACATCGAGTGAAGACAAACCCAAACGGGAAGCGGGCAGCAGCCGGGCCACATTTCCCATCGTCGGCATTGGCGCTTCGGCCGGCGGTCTGGAAGCCTGCCAGACGCTGCTGAAGGCGCTCCCCGCCAATCTGGGCATGGCGTATGTTTTTGTGCCCCATCTTGATCCGGTTCGTGAAAGCGCCTTCCGCGAAATTCTGGCGCGGGCCACCTCGATGCCGGTGCTGGAAGCGGACAACGGAACCAGGGTCGCTCCCAACCAGGTATATGTGATACCACGCAATTGCGAGATGACGATTGGGCATGGGGTGCTGCACCTGGCCGAACGCGAAGAGCCGCGTTCGATGCACATGACCATCGACATCTTCCTGCGCTCGCTGGCCGCCGATCAGGGCAACAACGCCATCGGCGTCATTCTCTCCGGAACGGCCTCGGACGGCACTATCGGAATGTCGGCCATCAAGGGAGAAGGCGGCATTACCTTCGCCCAGGACAGCTCGGCCAAGTACGACGGCATGCCGGCCAGCGCCATCGCCGCCGGCTGCGTGGACCTCATCCTCCCCCCCAACGGCATTGCCCGCGAGCTCACCCGTATCGCCCGCCATCCCCATGTACTGGGCGAGGGGATTGAGCTGACGGAGGTGGGTGAGACCAGGGAAGCGCAGATGTCGCAGCTCTTCACCATCCTGCGCCGCGTCGGCCGGGTGGATTTTTCCGAGTACAAACCCCCGACCATCGGCCGGCGCGTCTCGCGCCGCATGGCGCTGCACAAGATCGAAAGGCTGGCCGATTATGTGACGCTGCTGCAGAAGAACCGCGATGAGGTCACGGCCCTCTACCAGGACCTGCTCATCAACGTCACCAGCTTCTTCCGCGACCCGGAAGCCTTCGAAGCGCTCAAGAAGGCGGTCTACCCCGAGCTGCTCAAACAGCGCGAGAGCGCCGTGTCGGTCATCCGCATCTGGGTGCCGGGATGTTCCACCGGCGAGGAGACCTACTCGCATGCCATCTCGCTGATGGAATTTCTGGGCGAGGAGCGGACCGAAGTCCCCATCCAGATCTTCGGCACCGATCTCAGCGAACCCGCCATTCAGCGCGCCCGCACCGGACTGTACAAGGAAAGCATCGCAGCCGATGTCTCGCCCATCCGCCTGCGGCGTTTCTTCCATCACGTGGACAGCGGTTATCAGATCAGCAAGACCATTCGCGACCTGTGCATCTTCTCCACCCAGAACGTCTTCAGCGATCCGCCCTTCTCGCGCATCGATCTGGTCAGTTGCCGCAATGTCATGATCTATCTGAGCCAGTCGCTGCAGAAACGCATAATCCCGGTCTTTCACTATGCTCTCAATCCCGGCGGGTTCCTGATGGTCGGCAACACCGAGGGGCTGTTGGGGGCCGCAGCGGACCTTTTTGAAATGGCCGACAAGAAGCAGAAAATTTATCGCAAAAAATCCGTCCCCACTCCCGTTACCTTCGGGTTTACCGTGCATCCGGCCGAGGCGGGCGCCGAGGGTCCTGCCCATGCGGTGGCGGCGAAACCCGCCGAGCCGCCGCGCCCGCCAATGGACCTGCAGCGTGAAGCTGACCGTCTGCTGCTGGCCCGTTATGCGCCTCCTTCGGTGGTGGTGAACGAAAGTCTGGAGATCGTGCAGACCAAGGGCCACACGGGACCGTTCCTCGAGCTGCCGGCGGGGAAAATCAGTACCAATCTGCTGAAGATGGCCCGCCCCGGGCTGCTGTTCGAATTGCAGAACGCTCTCGACGAGGCCAGGAAAAGCGGCGTGGATGCCGTACGGACCAACGTCACGGCGGAAGGTCACGATGGTTCCACGCTTACCACCTTGCGCGTCACTCCCTTCCGGACTCCCGCCCAGGACAGGAGCAGCTTCCTGGTGGCTTTCGAGCCGCCCGATGGCAAGGCGATATCGACAGCGGCGGAAGTGGTGGTCGCGCCGCTCAGCGAAGACGAGCGGACGCTGAAGGACAAGCAGCTCGCCCAGGTCAGGCAGGAGCTGGCCGCCACCAAGGAGTACCTGCAGTCCATCATCGAGGCGCTGGAATCCACCAATGAGGAGCTGCAGTCGGCCAACGAAGAGATACAGTCCGGCAACGAGGAGTTGCAGAGCACCAACGAGGAGCTGCAGACCTCGAAGGAAGAGCTGGAGTCGGCCAACGAAGAGCTGCACACCGTCAACGAGGAGATGCAGCACCGCAACGATCAGCTCACCCAGTTGAACAACGACCTGAACAACCTGCTGAACAGCGTCAATCTGCCCATGGTGATGGTGGGCCCCGACCTCAGCGTCCGCCGCTTCACTCCCCAGGCGGGCAAGGTGCTGGGCCTCGCGGCAACCGATGTGGGCAGGCCGATCACGCGACTGCGGCTGAGGATCGAGGCCAGCAATCTGGAGCAGATGATGCTCGACGTGATTGCGGAGGTGCGGCCGGCGCAATACCGTGTGCGCGATGGCAACGGACAGTGGTGTGACCTGCGGCTGACTCCGTATCGCACCGCCGACAATCGCATTGATGGCGTGGTGCTCAGCGTGCTCAGCTTCGATGAGATGCAGGAAGCGCGCGCTTTGCCCAAGGCGGGCGCGCAGAAGACGCAATCGGGCGATGGATCGAGGAAGAAGGCGCTTTCCGAAAGCCGCGCGAAAGCCGGCAGCCGCTCTGCCGGCCGTACCGGCAAAAACCCCAGGCGCCGCAAGTAGCGCGGCGGCCTGGAAGCCGTCTCACAAATTAGTTTTGAAGGGCACGGCCGCGCCGAAAATCATAACCGGGTTTTGAAAGGGCATGGCTTCAGCCGTGCCGAAAGCTGCCCCTATAAAACATGGGCTTCAGCCCCTGGGGTGCTCGATCTTCCCCGCTATACATTTATGAGACGGCTGATGGGTTGTAGTGTCCGCAATCCGTTTTGAAGGGGCACGGCGTACGGGGTCCCCGGCAGACGCCGCTTTTGCGTCGGCTGGGGTGGATCAGCCGTGCTGAAAGCTGCTCATAAATCGTTTTGAAGGGGCACGGCTTCAGCCCGCGAGGGATCTGCTTTTTCGATTTTTTCTCCGACTGCTAATGTCCCCCGTGATAAGGATGCCCGTCCAGGATAGTGAATCCGCGATAAATCTGTTCCAGCAGCACCACGCGCGCCAGCTCGCGCGGTAAGGTGATCTTCCCCAGGGAAAGCACGGTCTTGGCCGCGCTTCGTGTCGCCTCGCTCCAGCCGTCCGCAGGCCCCACCGCGAACAGCAGCTCCTGGGTGTCGTGAGCCTGGTGATGTTGGAGCAAGCTGGCGATTTCCTCCGAAGTGAGCTGCCGCCCGCGAGAATCCAGCAGCACCAGCACCGGCCGGGTGCGGCTCCTGCTCTTTTCCAGCAGCCTGAGCAGCGCGCTTTCCGACGGCAACTCCTGCGCTGCACACGCCGTAAAGCGCGACAGCCGCTTCAGGTACTCCGCTGTCAGCGACTGGATGGCGGCGCTCTTCGTACGTCCAATCCATACGATATGAAGTCGCACGGCTCAGGAACTCTTCCGCCGGGAGGAACTACGCCTGCGGGCGGCGCGCTTCTCCTCCGGCTTGCCCGGTCTGGTTGTCCCGCCCGGCCGCTTCGCCGCTCTGCGGGCCGGCTTCTCCAGCTCCGCCGGCTCCAGCCGTGTGGCCGTTTTCCATAGCCGCTCCAGGTCGTAGAACTTCCGTGCGCTCACGGAAAAAACGTGTACCACGAAGTCCACGTAGTCCATCAGCACCCAGTCGGCCTGGTCGTAACCTTCGGTGTGCCTGGGCTGCACGCCAATCGCCCCCAGCTTCTGGTCCACATCGTCGGCAATGGCCTGCACCTGCCGCGGGTTGGTGCCCGAGCACAGCACGAAGTAATCGGTGAAGCCGCTGGCCTGCTCGTCCAGCTTCAGCACGCTGATGTTTTCAGCCTTCTTGTCGCGGCAGGCCCGTACCGCGATGGCGACCTGCGACTTCACTCCATTCTTCTTCATGCGATTGGTTCTAGTTTCCAGGTGTGCTCCGCCTCCCTGTTGCAGATTTCCGATATAGCCCTTCCTTCTGGATGTAGTCCGCCACCGCATCGGGCACCAGCCGCTTCAGCGCTCCACCTCGTTGTGCCGCCGCGCGGATCTGGGTGGCCGATATGTTCTCGTGAGTTTCAGGCAGCATGTGAAGCGTTGCCCGCGGAAGCACCAGCGGCCCGGCAATTTTCTGCCCGCGAAACAGTTTGCTCACCGAAGCTGGAGGCCGGAGCTTCTCCGGCAGCGACGACCCCACGTCGGCCAGGGAAAATCCGGGACGCGCCGCCACGATGAACTCGCATTCCGCCAGCAGCTCTTCCGCCTTGTACCATTTCGCGATGTCGCGGAAGGCGTCCATCCCGATAAGGAAATACAGGTGGTCGCTTCTGCCCAGCGACTTCTTCACCCGCCGCACCGTCTCGATGGAATAGTTCGGCCGGCGCTCCTTGCCGCTGCCGTCGGGATCGGGCGCCTCCAGCAGCGATGGCACGAAGGCTTTCTCGCCGGCCAGGGCCAGCGAAACCATGGCGTAGCGGTGATAAAACGAGATGATCGGCGTCTGCTGCCGATGCGGCGGAATGTCGGCCGGCACGAACCAGACCTGCTTCAGCCCGAAGCTCGCAACCGCGGCGCGCGCCACCACAACGTGGCCGCGATGAACCGGATCGAAGGTGCCGCCGAACAGAGCGATATTCATGCGCCGTCTGTACAGTTTCCGTGTTCCCGCGGCGGGTTGCAAGGGGAACGCAGGGAATGGGCCGGCGGCTGGCTGCAGCCCATGCCGGCGCCATCCGGCGGCAGACGGCTACTCCACCGTCACCGATTTGGCGAGGTTACGCGGCTGATCGACATCGCAGCCACGACGCACGGCAATGTGGTAGGCGAGCAGCTGGCACGGCACCACCTCCAGAATCGGCGCCAGCAGCTCGGGCGCATCCGGCACGTAGAGAACGTGGTCGGCGGCCTCGCGAATCTCTTCGTCGCCTTCGGTGGCGATGGCGATCACCGTCCCCGAGCGCGCCTTCACTTCCTTCAGGTTGGAGAGCGTCTTCTCGTAGCGCAGCACCGAGCCGGGATCGCGCTCATCGCGCGTGGCGAGGATCACGACCGGCAGGTCCTCGTCGATCAGCGCGTTGGGGCCATGCTTCATCTCGCCCGCGGGATAGCCCTCGGCATGGATATAGGAAATTTCCTTCAGCTTGAGCGCCCCTTCCAGCGCGATGGGGTAATGTACGCCGCGGCCCAGAAACAGGAAGTCGTGGGCGCGGTGATATTCCTTCGCCAGGTCTTCCGTCTCCTCGTCGCGCGCCAGCAGCGCTTCCAGCTTGGCGGGCATGCGGGTCAGTTCTTCCAGCAGCTTCTTCGAGTGCTCCGCATCGATGGTGCCGCGAACCTGTCCCAGATGAACCGCGAACAGGAACAGTGCCGTCAACTGTGCGGTAAACGCCTTGGTCGAGGCTACGCCGATCTCCGGACCGGCATGGGTGTAGATGGTCCCGTTGGATTCGCGCGCGATCATGGAGCCCACGACGTTGCAGATGCCCAGCGTCTTGGCGCCTTTGGCGCGCGACTCGCGCATGGCGGCGATGGTGTCGGCGGTTTCCCCCGACTGCGTGATCAGGATGGTCAGATCGCCCGGTCCGGTGAGCGGATCGCGATAGCGGAACTCGCTGGCATAGTCGACCTCTACCGGCAGCTTGGCCAGCCGCTCGACCATGAATTTGCCCGCCAGCGCCGCATGCCAGCTGGTGCCGCAGGCGGCGATGTAAACCTTGCTGAGCTTGCGGAAGTCCTCCTCGGTAATGTCCATCTCCTCGAGGAAAACCTTGCCGGAATCCAGCGAGACCCGCCCCAGCGTGGTGTCGCGCACCGCGCGCGGCTGCTCGTAGATTTCCTTCAGCATGAAGTGCTTGAAGCCGCCCTTCTCCGCCATGATCGGGTCCCAGGTAATGTGCTGTACCTGGCGGGTGATGGGCTGGCCTTCGAAGTCGGTGAGCTGCACCCCGTTGGGCGTAATGACCGCCAGATCGCCATCCGCGAGGAAGAACAGGTCGCGCGTGTGATAGAGGATTGCCGGCACGTCGCTGGCGACAAAGTATTCGTTCTTGCCCAGGCCGATGACCGCCGGCGGACCATTCCGCGCGGCGACGATCTTGTTTGGTTCATCGGAGGAGATGACCGCGATGGCGAAGACGCCAGTGAGCAGCCGGACCGTCCTGCGAACCGCCTCTTCCAGCGAGTTCCGATGTCCATTGCCGCCTGCGCTCAGGTGCTTCTCCACCAGATGGGCGATGACTTCGGTATCGGTCTCGGTGCTGAACTTGTGGCCCTCTTCGATCAGCTTTTTCTTGAGGCTGAGGTAGTTCTCGACGATGCCGTTATGGACAACCACCACCTTGCCGGTGCAGTCGCGATGGGGATGGGCGTTCTCTTCCGTGGGACGCCCGTGCGTGGCCCAGCGGGTGTGGCCGATACCGTAGGTGCCGTCCAGCGGCTTCAGGCGGATGACCTCTTCCAGGTTGCGCAGCTTGCCTTCCGCCCGCCGCACCTGCAGGCCATCGCCGTTGCCCGCTACCGCTATGCCGGCGGAGTCATAGCCGCGATACTCGAGCCGCCGCAAGCCATCAAGAATGACCGGAACTACCCGCTTCTGCCCTACATAACCGACAATGCCGCACATAGCTCACCATCCTCGCGATTCGCTGGTAGGAACACGACAGCCGCTCGGAACTGGAATTCGTAGCTCATTCGATGTTACAGCGAAATCTTCGATCGCGGTACGGTCCTTGAGGTTGGCCACCGCTTGGTGCAACGCGGTGAGGATGATTTTCGCCTGACGCACGCTCAGCAACCCGTGCGTAACTCCCTCGATCAGCCGGCTGAACCCGACCTGGATGGCCGCTGCTTGCGACCTGGACCGGAGTACCGGAGCTGACCAATCGATCTCCGAAAAATGAAACACGTCACGAGCTTCGTCCATAAAAACAAAAGGGCACCAGCGCCGGAAACGACGCTTCTGCCCTCAGCCCCTTTAGTATCCGGCTGCACCTGAACAGGGTCAATACTCCAGAGGAAATAGACGCCGACGCGCACCCAAAACGGGAAGAGGCCCCGGAAAAGGAATTGTCATCACGAGTGCCCGCGTTTGGCGCGAGGGATCTGCTATTGCCGGCTGTGGCAGCAAGCAGATTCCTCGAAGGCTGAAAGCCGTCTCGTGACGACAATGCAAACAGCGCCGAGCCCCCCTACCACGCCGTCAGGCTTACCTGATCCACCCACTCCTGCATGGTTGCGCCGTTGGCGCCGACATCCATCTGGAACTGCACGCCCAGATTCTCACCCCAGCCCGGAGGCAGCGTTCCGCTGGGCTGTGTCTGGTTGAACGTGTACATGTTCTGCGATATCAGCCTGCCGCGCCCGTTGTACTGGGCCAAGGTGAGGCCGTCATAATGCTCCATGCCGTCGCTGGTGCGATGAAACGAAAGCGTCACGTGATACCAGTTGCCCGCATTGAACGGCCGGCACGGCACCCGGCTGTGCACCCACGCGTCGCCGCCGGCATTCCACACGTCCCAGGTGCCGGAGGCATAGTCGCATTGCGTGCCGAACATGTATTCCCGGCCGTTGACGAACTGAAAGGTATCGAACTCCAGCGCCTGCGCCGCCTGCACATTCGAGGCGACGTTCAGCCAGAAATCGAAGCGGAAGTTCGCAGCCGCATCGTTGGCGCCCACCTTGTACCACCACAGGCCGTTGCTGTAGGCCGCGCCGTTGATGTAGAAGTCGCGGCTGGCGCCGTCGCGCGAGGGCGGGTTCTGGTTGGGAGAGCTGGCGATGACCGCGTTGTTGTTGCCGCCGCCGGCGCAGTCCACGCACGAGCCCCAGCCGGTGCCGCTGCCGTTGTCCACCAGCGTGGAATCGTCAATGTTGGTGTAACGCGATTGGGCCGATGCGAACGCGCACGAGAGCAGCGCGACGCACAAGACGAGGTACTTCATGGAAAGCCACCTTGGAAGGGAAAGATTTTGGTCGGATCGTGAAGACCGGTAAGTGGAAGATAACTGTACAGTAAACAGCTTGCAAGGGCTTTGGCCGTCAGCGCAAAAATATGGCCAATGCGGTACTAAGCACCTGGCTGATCGGGATTAGGATGAGTACCGAGTGCGACTTTACCGTACATGCCGCGACCTTGATTGAAAGCGCCATTGTGAGCGCAATAACTCAAACCGATTCGTCATAACTGCTTGTGTTGCGGGCGTTACGAGGCAAGCGAAATATAACTTACGTAACAGCCCGATATCACAAGCAATCCTGACGTCTTCGGCTGAATCTGAAAGCGGTCTAGACCGAGCCCGAAGCCACGCTTGCGTCGTGCGCTGGTTTTGCGCACGGCGCGTGGCCAGGGCGGAAGTGCAGTTAGCCCACCGTGAAGCGAAGCGGAACGGTGGGTAGGGCTCCTCCACGTGGGCTGAGTCCCGTAGGGACGGCACATGTGCCCCCGGCTGAAGCCGGCTCAAGCGAGGTTTGAACGCCTACCCAGGACTCCGCTGCGCTCCGTCCTGGGCTATCCTGACGGTCGCCCGTACGGGCTCTGCCGTTCGCTGTTCAGCACTGACGAGTTCGGATAACTTGGGCGATGCTGTCCCAACTATTGTGAAACCGCCATCTCGTAAGTGGCCCATTCATTCCCGCTCCTGTGATGAGTGCTTCTGACCCGGCCCATCCTCTCACGCTAACCCAAACGGAATTAGCGCCAAGAGCCTTCGCTCCCGTATAAAAAGGGGAACGGGTGGACAGCCCTGCGCGTAGCCTGTGATGGAGGAACTGTCATGACAGTCAGCCGCGCCATTGACGCGTCACAGCGCAAAGCCGCAAAAGCGGCGGGATGGGCTTACCTGCTGACCTTCGCCATCGTGGTGTACGTCAACTTCGCCATCCTCGGCCGCCTCATCGTCAACGATGCCGCTGAGACTGCCCGCAACATTCTGGCGCACGAACGACTCTTTCGCGTGGGCATTGCCGGCGATATCGCGTACTGCGCCGGACTCGTCGTCCTGCTCACGGCGCTGTACGTGATTCTCAGGCCGGTCAGCCCCGGCCTCGCCCTGCTCGCAACGCTGTGGAGACTCGTCTGGGTGCTGATGTGGCTCGCGGTGACCTTCAAACTCTTTGAGGCCCTGCGGCTCCTCGGCGGCGCAGGCTACCTGAGCGCGCTGGAACCCGGACGATTGCAGGCCCTGGCCAGACTCGATCTCGGCAGCGGCTATGATTACTACTACATTGGCCTGCTGTTTAATGCACTAGCTTCCACCCTGTGCGGATATCTGTGGTTCCGCTCACGCTATATCCCCCGATGGCTGGCCGCGTTTGGCATCGTCTCCTCGGTATGGTGCGTGGCATGTACGGCCGTCCTGTACGTCTTCCCCAACTTCGACAGCATCGTGAACCTCTGGTGGTTCGACACGCCGATGGCCGTCTTCGACATCGTGTTGAGTTTCTGGCTCCTGCTTCGAGGGCTGGCACCATCCGCGAAAGTCGAGTCCGCCAAAGCAGGCGATCATCCCCAGGCCACCGCTGTGTGATCTCTGAAGCTTTCTCTCCATTTAAAGGAAGAGGCTGCGCTTTGAAAGGGCTTGGCTTCAGCCGAGCCGAACGCGTCTTTTTACACGAGCCGGGCTTCAGCTCCTGCGGGATCTCAACCTGACCTGATCAAGGGCTTCCCTGGAGATCCACGGCACTTCGATCAAGATCCCAAATTCCCTGGATTCAATGTGCGAGAGCG
>DATJAI010000016.1:0-13757 GCA_035516415.1 Binatia bacterium
TTCAGGCCGCGGCTGATCTTCTGGGAGGTCACCAAGGGCTGCAATCTGCGCTGTATTCACTGCCGCGCCACGGCGACCGAGCTCATGTCGCCTGCCGATCTGCCGACCAGCAAGGCGCTAAACATCATCTCCCAGATCGCCGACTTCGCCAATCCCATCCTCGTGCTCAGCGGCGGCGAGCCGCTCTACCGGCACGACATCTTCGAGCTGGCCGAGTATGCCACGGCCCGCGGCCTGCGCACCGCGCTGGCGACCAACGGCACGCTGGTCACCAAAGACATCGCCGAAAAGATCAGGAATTCCGGCATCAAACGCGTCTCCATTTCACTGGACGGAGCCGACGCCGCGACCCACGACACCTTCCGCGGCATTCCCGGCGCGTTCGACGCCGCCATTTACGGCATGCGCAACCTGCAGCAGGTTGGCGTCTCGGTGCAGATCAACACCACCATCGCGCGTCACAATGCCCATCAGTTGCCCGACGTGCTGCAACTGGCGCGGCGTCTTGGGGCTGACGCGCTGCACACTTTCCTGCTGGTTCCCGTAGGCTGCGGTGTGGATATCGCCGCCGAGCAGATGGTCCCGCCCGAGGAGTACGAGCGCATGCTGAACTGGTTTTACGATCAGTCACTGGCGGGCGACATTGAACTGAAGGCCACCTGCGCGCCGCATTACTTCCGCGTCCTGCGCCAGCGCCGGGCGGCTGAGCGCATGGCAGGACGCGAGCCGGCCTTGGCGGCCGCCCATCCGCACGAGATTGGCCCCACCGAAATGACCATGCCGGGCTCGACCGGTATCTCGCTAAGGCCTGGGGCCGGGCGTCCAGCCGGACACCCGGGTCATCCGGGCGGCCATCCGGGCGACATGAACGCCATGACCAAAGGCTGCCTCGCCGGCACCGGCGTCTGCTTCATCTCCCATGAAGGCGAGGTCTTCCCCTGCGGCTATCTGCCGGCCATCGCCGGGGACCTGCGCAAGCAGAGCTTCGCCGAAATCTGGAACGACTCCGCGGTCTTTGCGATGCTGCGCGACGACGACAATCTCAAGGGCAAATGCGGCTGCTGCGAGTTCCGCCACATCTGCATGGGCTGCCGCGCCCGCGCTTATGCCGCGACCGGCGATTTTCTGGCCGAAGAACCGTTCTGCATCTACGAGCCGGGAACGTCGAACCGGATGATTCGCGAGTCGGCGGCGCAACGAGTATCCGCTGCGACTGAAGTCACATCCAGCACGGCGGATCCACGGTAGCATCAGCCTATGGCAGCTCACATCGGCGCCGTGCAGAATTCCCGCCTGAAAACCATGGTGGTCCCGCGCGAACATGGCGCGTGGGGCATGATGCTGGTTCCGCTTGTGACCGGCGCCGTGGTGGCCCTGCGCGCGGGAGTGAACCCCGGGCCACTGGCGCTATTCATCGTCTCCGCGATGTCGCTGTTCTGGCTGCGGACTCCGGTCGAGAGCTGGCTGGGCACCTCGGCCATCAAAGCACATACCGGGGTGGAACGCGGGTTGGTGCTGCGAATGATCCTGGGCATCGGCTCGCTCGCCGCTTTGTGCATTTCCGGGCTGTTGTGGAACGGCCACAATCGCGGGCTGCTTGTGATTGGCGCGGTTGCGGCGGTTGCCTTTACCGCGCAAGCCGCGGCGAAGAGACTCGGGCGTCGGGGACGCATGCCGGCGCAGATGATTGGCGCCATGGGACTGACATCGACGGCTGCCGGCGCTTACTACGTCGCTACCGGCCGGCTCGACCGCACTGCGATTGCGCTCTGGCTCGCCAACTGGCTGTTTGCCGGCGATCAGATCCATTTCGTGCAGCTTCGCATCCGTTGCAGCCGGGCCGGGACGTTCGACGAGAAACTGCGCCAGGGACTTCCCTTCCTGTTCGGCCACATCGCACTGCTCGGCACGTTGCTCGCCGCCAGCTGCTTCGGCTTCTTCCCCGTCGCAGTCCCGCTTGCCTTTCTGCCTGTATTATTCCGTGGGATCCTCTGGTTTGTGCGTGGACATCGGCCCCTCGATGTGCACCGGCTGGGTTTCTCGGAGCTGGGCCATGCGATAGGCTTCGGCGCGGTGCTGTGCGCGGCTTTCCTGTTATAGTCCTCTGGGCCACGGTTCGCGGATGTCGCGGCCCTGCCATCAACGCGACAGAAAGGCAATTGCCATGCCGTCGATTGCGAAACTCGCATCCCTGCTTATACTTGGGGGTGCGGTGGCAGTTTCCCAGCAGGCAAGCTCTCGCGCGGGAGGAGGCGCTGCCATGACCCTCACCATGACCCTCACATTGACGAGTTCAGCCTTTGGTCCGGGCGCGCAGATCCCCAGCCAGTACACCTGCAAGGGAAACGACATTTCACCTCCCCTGCAATGGAGTGGCGCTCCGCCGCATGCCGTGAGCTTCGCGATTATCATGGATGATCCTGACGCTCCGGCCGGCACCTGGGTCCACTGGGTCATGTGGAACCTGCCCGCTCATTCGCATTCGCTGCCGGAAGCGGTCCACAAGCAGGAGCAGCTGGACGACGGCTCGCGGCAGGGCCGCAACAGCTTCAGAAAAACCGGCTATGGCGGACCCTGTCCGCCAAGGGGTGCGACCCACCGCTATTTCTTCCGCCTGTACGCGCTGGACAGCAAGCTGGAGCTGGCGCCCGGAACGGGCCGCTCCGAGCTGGATGCAGCGATGAAGGGGCATGTGCTGGCGCAAGCCGAACACATGGGCACCTTCCACAAGTAAGCATCTGCGGCCCGGTCGGCGCCGTCCTTCACAAGCCTGGAATTCCCGCCTGCCAGCTAGAATGGCTGTTCCGGATTTCTCTGCATGCCATCGAACTGGATTTTCTGGATCATCTTCAATGCATTCGTGGTTTCCATGCTGGCGCTCGATCTGGGAGTGTTTCATCGCCAGAGGCACGTCGTCGGATTCCGGGAAGCGATTGGCTGGACGATGGTCTGGATGGGGCTGGCAGGTATTTTCGTCCTCCTCATTTACTTCTTTGGTCAGCATATGGGGGGCGGCGCGCGGCCCAATTCGCAGCTTTCGCTGGAATTCATCACCGGATATCTCATCGAGCAGTCGCTCAGTGCCGACAATCTCTTCGTATTCCTGCTGATCTTCCGTTATTTCAGCGTTCCGCGCAGGTTTCAGCACGGCGTGCTGTTCTGGGGCGTGCTGGGTGCGCTCATCATGCGCGCCATCTTTATCGCGACCGGGGTAACGCTGCTGAACCGCTTCCGCTGGGTGGTCTATCTGTTCGGCGCGATTCTGGTCTACAGCGGCGTCAGGCTGCTGGCCAGCCGCGGCATGGAGGTCCATCCCGAATCGAATCCGCTGTTGAGATTGTTTCGCAGAATCTTCCGTGTCACCGACGATCACGAAAAGGGCAGGTTCTTCGTGCGCCGCAGCGGCATCCTCTACGCCACTCCGCTTGCCCTGGTCCTCGTCGTTATGGAAACAACCGACCTGCTGTTTGCCGTCGATTCCATACCGGCGGTGCTGGCGGTCACGCGGGAGCCTTTCATTGTCTACACGTCGAATGTGTTTGCCATACTCGGACTACGCTCGCTTTTTTTTGCGCTCTCCGGGATGATCGAGACCTTTCACCTCCTGCACTATGGGATCTCGCTCATCCTTGTCCTCATCGGCGTGAAGATGCTGGCTTCGAATTACATCGATGTGCCAACCGGCATTGCGCTGGGAGCAGTGGCGGGCATTCTGCTGATCTCAATCGCGCTGTCGCTTTTATTTCCGAAACCGGCAACCGGCAGTAACTGACAATGCGCCAGGGGAAGGGCGCCCTGGAAATCGGCGAAGCTATTCAAAGCGGATGGTTTCGCCGCTGACGATGGAATGCCGGCGGTACTTCACATCGCTCTTCAGGGGATGATCGAGGCGGTAGTGCGCACCCCGGCTCTCTTCCCTTGCCAGCGCCGAGCGCGCAATCAGCAATCCGGCCTGCAGGATATTTGCAGCTTCGTGGGCGCGGCGGTCGGCGGACGACGTCAGCTGCGACTGCATCTCGCGCAGCTGCTGCACCACCTGTTGTAACGGCTTGCCATCGCGCACCACCCCAACCTGCTGCCACATCAGCGCCTGCACCTTGCGGATGAACTTCTCGATGTCGGCGGCTTGCCCATTGCCGGCGAGAGGGATACTCGCGGTCGCGGCCGCCGGGCGTGGATTCCCGGGGCGCGGCTCCTCGCGCATTCTATGCGCAGCCCGTGCGCCGTACACCAGACCTTCCAGCAGCGAGTTGCTGGCCAGGCGGTTGGCGCCGTGGACGCCGGTGCAGGCCACCTCCCCCGCGGCGTAAAGCCCGGGCACCGAAGTCCGTCCCCAAAGGTCGGTTCGCACTCCCCCCATGGCGTAATGCGCCGCGGGACGGACCGGCACCAGCTCGGTAGCGATATCGATGTTGTACTGCATGCACGTCGAATAGATCATGGGGAAGCGCTGCCGCACGCGCTCCGCATTCAGGTGCGTCAGGTCGAGATAGACCGCCGCGTCCGGCCGCTTCACCAGCTCCAGCTCGTGCGTGATGGCCCGCGCCACCACGTCGCGTGGCGCCAGCTCGGCCAGCTCATGGTATTTGGGCATGAAACGCTTCAGCTCCAGATTGCGCAGATACGCGCCCTCGCCGCGCAGCGCCTCCGAGAGCAGGAACCGCGGCGCGCCCTTCAGATACAGCGCCGTGGGATGGAACTGCACGAATTCCATGTCGCTGATTTCCGCGCCCGCGCGCCAGGCCATGGCCACGCCATCGCCGGTGGCGACAGCAGGATTGGTGGTGTCGCTGTAAACATGTCCCAGCCCGCCGGTAGCGAGCAGCACAGCTCCGGCATGGATTTCGTGCAGCCGGCCCGCCCGATCGAGCACGCGGACACCCGCCAGCCGGCCGTCCTGGACCAGCAGCCCGGTAGTGAATTCGAACTCGAGGAAGGCGATCGACTTCAGGGCTGCGGCCTTCAGATAAAGCGCCCTGCCGATCTCGCGTCCGGTGGAGTCGCCATGGGCATGAAGCACGCGGCTGCGGCTGTGCGCGCCTTCGCGGGTGAAGGCAATCCTGGCGCCGGCGCGATCGAACTCCGTGCCCCATTCCATGAGTTCCTCGATGCGCGGCGGACCCTCCTCCACCAGCACGCGCGCGGCTTCTTCGTTGCACAGACCGTCGCCTGCTTTCAGCGTGTCTTCCAGATGCAGCCGGACCTCGTCATCATCGCTGAGAGCGGCAGCGATCCCGCCCTGGGCGTACTGCGTATTCGATTCCGTTACCTCCTGCTTTGCCAGGCAAAGTACCCGCCCCGCGGACGCGAGTTCCACCGAGGCGCGCAGGCCGGCGATCCCCGCACCCACCACGATGAAATCGGTTTCCGAAGGGAGAGCCTGCATATCCGAGTTCATGGTAGCACGCACTCAGAACGCGAGAGACAGCCCTGACGGCGGCGCATTCCCGGTTTGGACCTGTTGCACGCTACAGCTCCCGCTTCACTCCGTATCCTTTACACTGGTGCCTTGATTCGCATTCCCGTCCAGACTCCTTTGCGCTCCTACGAAGTGCTGGTGGAGCGTGGCCTGCTTGCTTCATCGGCGGCAGAGCTGCGTAACCTTATTCCCCGTAGCGCGCGCATCTTCGCCCTGACCGCTCCTCCCATCCGCCGGCATTGGGGGAAAACGTTGCAAAAGAGCTTCAGCTCCTCGGGACAGAAGCTGGAGCTGATCGTCATGCCTGACGGCGAGCGCTCAAAAAAGCTGGCCGAACTGGAAAAATTGGCGGCGACGCTGGTGGGCCGTGGTGGCGACCGGGGTTCGGTGCTGCTGGCGCTCGGCGGAGGAGTGGTGGGCGATGTGGGCGCCTTCCTCGCCTCCATCTTCATGCGCGGCATTCCTGTGGTGCAGCTTCCCACCACGCTGCTGGCGCAGGTGGATGCCGCCATCGGCGGTAAGACCGGCGTGAACCTGAAGGCGGGCAAGAACCTGCTGGGAACGTTTCATCAGCCGCTGGCGGTACTGGCGGATCCCGATGTGCTCTCGACCTTGCCGGAGCGCGAGTACCGCTCAGGCCTGTTCGAGGCGATGAAATACGGAGTCATTCGCAATCCCGCCATCTTTGAGCTGATGGAGAAAAATCGCGCCCCTCTGCTACGGCGCGATGGAGCGCTGCTGGAGACGCTGATCGCGGACTGCATTCGGGTGAAAGCCGCGGTAGTCAGCGCGGATGAGCGCGAGGCCGGCGAGCGCCGCATCCTGAATTTTGGCCACACCATCGGACACGCGCTGGAGGCGGAGACCGGCTACAGGCGCTTTCTGCACGGCGAAGCGGTCGGCTGGGGAATGATCGCTGCCTGCCTGATCGGCAGGACAATGCGGGTGACCGACCCGGCGATTGCGGGGAGCATCATCTCCCTGGTGCTCTCTTACGGGCCGCTGCCGAAGGTAAATGTCGATGCCAGGCGCATCGTCAGACGGCTGCTCTCAGACAAGAAGACGGTTGGCGGCGTGCCGCATTTCATCCTGCCAGGGGCCATCGGCAGCGTCGGCATCTTTGACAATGTGTCCCGGCAGGCGGTGATGAATGCCGTGCAGGAAGTCAGGCGTCTGGCACAGGTGGGGCGATGAAAGAGAAGCTGGAAAGGCCGGCGGTCGACGCTGCAGACCGCATTGTCGGCGCGGCGCCGGCCGGGGCCCGCGACGAGGCGTCCGCGGCGCGTGCCGTGCGCGAGATGTTCACCTCGATTGCGCCCCGCTATGACCTGCTGAACCACGTGCTCTCCATGAATGTAGACCGCGTGTGGTGGAACCGCACCGCCCGCGCCTTCCGGCATGTGCTGCGCCGTCCGGAGGTGCAGGTCCTGGACCTGTGCTGCGGCACAGGCGATATGACATTTGCCCTCTATCGCCGCATGACCCACGCCACGGCGGGTATTGCAGGCGTTGATTTCTCGCATGCGATGCTGATACGGGCGGCGCAGAAGTCGGCCGGGCGCAACATCCGCTGGATCGAGGCCGACGCGCTCAATCTGCCGTTCGCGTCCGGCACGCTTCATCTCGTAACCGCCGCCTTCGGCTTCCGCAATCTGGCGAATTATGATCGCGGGCTGGCGGAAATCCATCGTGTGCTGGCTCCTGGGGGAGAAATCGGCATTCTCGATTTCGGCGAGCCCAGGGGAGTGCTCGGCAGCATCTACCGCGTGTACTTTCGTCGCGTGCTGCCTGCCATCGGCACGCTCATTTCGGGAGTGCGGGGGCCCTATTCCTACCTGCCCGCGTCGGTGCTGCGCTTCCCTTCTCCGGAAGAAATGTTGCAGCGCATGCGTGCGGCCGGTTTTGTGGAGGTTTCCTGGACGCCGTACACCTTCGGAATCGCGGGCCTGTATCGCGGAACCAGGTGAGACGTACAGCCGTCTGCCGCGGCCTCTACGCGGTGCTGTCAAAGCTGTCCCGCAGCGCGTCTTCAATCGTGTACTGGATAACCCGCGGATACTCCGGACCGAGGAACTGTTGCAGGCGGGAGGTGTCCATGGTGTAGGACCCCGTCAGGTAAGGCGTCGCCTCGGGCGGAACGGAGGAGATGCCGAAGCGCCAGAGAAGGCTCAGGATGGAACGGAACGCAAGCCGTCCAGGCACGAGTTTTATCGTGGCGCGCGCGATCTCCGCGCAACGGCGAACGGTAATCGGCTCGCCACGGCCGGCCACATTCAGGATGGTGAGGAAAGGGTCAGTACGCGGGCGCTCGAGCAGCAGCGCGAGCAGACGCGCCATATCGTCCACATGCACGAACTGAAATCGCTTTTCCAGATATCGGGGACCGCGGGGAAGCATCAGCGGAAGCCTTTTGCCCTGCGCGCGCATGCGCGCGGCCCGTCTGCTCCCGCCCAGCGGGGTTCCGCGCAGCACGCCCACCATGTAGTTCTGCACGCTGGCGCCGGTGTAGATGTGCGGGCGCAGAATATACACGCGGCAGTCGCCCAGACTTTCGGCCCGGTAGCGCACCACTTCATCGCTTTCCCGCTTGTGGATGGCATAGGGCAAGGTATGGGCGCGAAGCGGAGCGTCTTCCGTGACCGGGCCGCCGGTCTCCGGTCCATAGGCGGCAACGCTGCTGGAAAAGATGAACTGCCGGACGCCACCGCCGGTGCGATTGACGACGCTTACCGCTTCCATCACCCGCGCCGTCCCGGCAACGTTGATCTGCCACATGCGTTCGACGTCGAGAACGCCGGTTCGGAGTGGATCGAGCACAAACGCCAGATGAATGACGGACTGCGCGCCGGTGGCGCGCAGCAGTTCGATCATCTGACGACAGGAGGCCTCGCGGCCCAGATCCATCTGTTCAAAGCGGACGGGCGAAGCGTCCTCGGGTGGGCGCATATCGACGCCCACCACCCGGAACTTCGGCAACAGCAGGGGAAGCAGCCTGGTTCCCAGGTTGCCCGAAATTCCGGTAACCAGGACAGTCCTCTCTTGCGGCATGATTATTTGGGCGGCGCCTCTGAATTCCCCGCCGGAGGAGCCTCGCTGGCGGCCGGCGGCGCTGCCTGCGGCGGTGCGCCTGCAGCATGTCCGGGTCCGGTCCCGGCAGCCGGCGCGCCGGGCCTTCCGGGCACCCCGGGAGGCAGAGGCGGCATTCCAGGACGCATCCCCGGCGCTGCGGGCGGCGTCTCCGGCCCGAAATAAGCCTCGTTCAGCACCGGCGTGACCGAGTTCTGCAGCTCCTGCATCTTGTCATTGAACATCTGCCGCTGCACCGTCTGCGAGATCGTGGTCCTCACCTCGTCCACCGGCACCTGCCGTGAGGAAACTACTTTGTAGATATAGAACGCCGCCGGATCGGCGTACACCGGAGAAATTTCTCCCTGCTTCAGGCCGAAGATCCCCTCGTGCGCTTCCGGTATGGAGCCGGGCCGGCGCGCGCCCACATTGATGTCCGGCGGGGCGGTGCTGATGCCATTGTGTTCCATGGCTTCTTTCTCCAGCTTGGCCGGGTCTCCGCCGTCAACCCATTGCTGCCGGACCTTCTCCGCATAGGCCTTCTGCTCTTCTTCGCTGGGCTTGGGTTTCTCCGTGTTGCCCTGGTTCACCGGAATGATGATTCGCTGCAGGGTAGCTTCCTTGTACTTGCTGACATTCTTGTTGTAGTAGTCCTGGATCTGCTGCTCGGAGGGATGGGCGAACTTCTCGAGATAATGCTGGTTGAGGGACTCGGCCAGAATCTGGTTTCGCGCGAAGGCGAAGATCTGCTTCACCTTCGGGTCATTCTCCAGCCCCAGCTCGCGGGCCGCATCCGCCAGCATCAGCAGCTTGGCATACTGGGTGGCGAACCGGCGACGCACCTCGGGGGGAACCGGCCCTCTCTCCGGCGGCTGCAGCGCGTTGGTAAGCTGCTCGAACTGCTCACGGGTGAGCTTGCTGACGCAGCCTGCCGGTGGCGTACCGCCTGCCTTGACCGGGCATGCGCCCTTCAGCGTGATAACCGCTTCGGTTGGGGGAATGTTGCTGGCCGGAGCTGCCGGTTCTTTGCCGGCAGGACTGGCAGGCTTGCCGGGCGTCATTCCAGCCGGCGGAGTGCCGGGCTTCTGCGAAGACTGTGGATTCGCAGCTGGCGGGGGCGCCGCCTGCGGGGCATTGGCGGTCGCGGCCGGCGGCGCTGCCTGCGGTGGCGCTGCCTGGCCGTAGGCCGTGCAGCCGATGACACACGAGAGCGCAAGTACTAGGGTGAAACGTTGCATGAAGTGGTATTCCTCCGGGAATAATGCCGCCTTGCGGCGGAGCTGATGGATTTCAAAAAATCGTATCACATTGCAGGGAAAAGCTAACGGCCACCATTTCCCGGGGGTAGTGGTGCAGTTTGCTTGTCATCCCGAGCGAGCCTCTCTTGCGAAGCGAGGGATCTGGGCGCGCCGATTCGCGCCGGCGCGCGAAAGGCGCGCTTTCGTTTTCAAACTGCACCATTACCTTTCCCGGGTAGTGGGTCATTTAGGTTTCAAAATGACCCACTACCATTTCCCGGAAGCTGCCGACGGTTGTCGGAGCGTGCCGGAAACGTGAATAATCGGAAGGTATGCCCGACGGCGTCAGCACGGCAACCATGCGGCGCGAGAAAAAGGCCGTCGCCCTGAACTCCATTTTTGCCGCTGTCGTTGTTACTGCCGTGAAGGTTGTGGCCGGGGTCGCGACCGGCAGCCTGGGCATTCTTTCGGAAGCGGCGCACTCAGGCCTCGACCTGGCGGCTGCCGCGGTCACTTATCTGTCGGTGCGCGTCTCCGACAAACCCGCCGACGCCGAGCACCAGTACGGCCACGGCAAGGTGGAGAGCTTCTCAGCCTTCGTCGAGACCGGTTTGTTGCTCCTGACCTGCGTCTGGATCGTGTATGAAGCAGGCAAGCGGCTGTTCTTCCATACCGTCGAGATCGAGCCCACGCTCTGGGCTTTCCTGGTCATGGGCATCTCGATGGTGGTGGACCTGTGGCGCTCGCGACGGCTCCGCCGGGTGGCAAAAAGGTATGAAAGCCAGGCCCTGCAGGCCGATGCGCTGCACTTCAGCGTCGATATCTGGTCCAGCGCGGTGGTGATTTTGGGGCTGGCGCTGGTACTGCTGGGGCGCCGCTACGGGCAACCATGGCTGGCCAAAGCCGATCCTGTAGCCGCATTGTTCGTTGCCAGCATTGTCGTCTATGTCAGCTCGCGACTGGCGCGGCAGACCATCGACACCCTGCTGGATGCGGCGCCGGCAGGCATCCGCAGCCGCATCATCGAAGAAGTCTACCGCGTGGACGGTGTGCTCCAGGTCGACCGCGTCCGCATCCGCCGCTCGGGAAGCCGCTATTTTGCCGATGTTTCCATTGCCATGTCTCGCAATGTCACCTTCCAGAAATCGGAGCAGGTGGCCAACGAAGCGGCGGCGCGGATTCGCCGGTTGCTGCCCGACTGCGACGTCGTCATCAATGCCGTGGCTCGCGCCAGCCGCCAGGAAAGCCTTTTCGACCGCATCCGCGCCGTGGCCACCCGCAACAACCTCAACGTGCACGACATCAGTGTGCAGGACATCGGCGGCAGCCTGCATGTGGAGCAGCATGTGGAGCTGGATGAGCGCCTGAGCCTGAAGGACGCTCATGACCGGGTGACGCATCTGGAAGCCGAGTTGAAGCAGGAGGTGCGCGAGATTTCCAGCATTCTGACTCACATCGAGAGCGAGCCGGCCACCATCGAAACGGGCGCTAGCCTGGGCGTCCCCGGCTTCGAACACCGCCTGCATGCGGTGACCAGGAGCTTCCCGGAGGTGGTGGACATGCACGACCTGATGTTCCGGCGTGTGGGTGGGCGCCTCTATCTTTCGCTGCACATCACCATGCAGGACGACCTGCCGCTCTCACGCGTGCACGACATCCAGACCGCCGTCGAGGGCCGCTTCCGCCAGGAGCTGCCGGAGCTGTTCCGGGTACTGATTCATCCTGAACCGCAGACCGACAACCGGCGATAGCGGCGCCCTGCCGCCTATGGTCCTTTCATTTTGTCCTTCACGGTTTTCGCCAGCTTCTCGATCTGTTCAGCTTTTCTGATGACGTCCAGCGACAGGGTGTTCTCGCTGCTCCTGTCCACCGACTGCTTGAGCTCGGTGGCCAGTTCCAGAAGCTTCTCAGCGTCCTTGCTGATCTCCTGCTGCCGCTGAAGGTTGTACTTCTTCTGCATCTCCCGGCGCTGTTGCGCCTCCCACGAGTCATCGGCGTTGGGTTGCTGCTGCCGGTCGCCCGGAAGAGGAGTCTGGGACCTGACCTGCGCCGCGCCAGAAACGCCGCAGCCGAGGAGCACTGCTGCCAGCACGCCCGCAATGCCCAGTCGAAAGAACGTGCGCGTCGTGTATCTCATACCGTATCGCGATTATAGTCGGCAGCGCCGCTTCGCTCCTCTCCCCCTGCAGAGCTGCTTGCTATAATCCGCCACGATGTTCTCCGGACACAGCTTTCAGCTGCTGGCGGGCCCGGGCAGCCCCAGAGACGACATTCTCCAGATGCTCAGCAACTGGAGCGACGACACCTTCGATTTCGTGCGCCACCAGGTGCCGCGCATCGTCGCCGTCCTCATCATCGCCTTCATCCTGATGCGTCTGCTGAAGGTGATGGCTCGCCACCTGACCGAGCTGAGCACCAGCCAGGGTCTGCCCTCGGGCCTACGCGCACAGCAGCTACGCACGGTTTCCAGCGTCGTTTACAGTGTCGGTCTCTTCGTCATCGTCTTCGTGGCCGCCCTGCAGATCCTGCCGCTGCTGGGCATCGACATGGGGCCGCTGCTTGCCAGCGCCGGCATCGTGGGCATCGCCATCGGCTTCGGTGCGCAGACCCTGGTGCGCGACTTCATCAACGGCTTCTTCATCCTCGTGGAGAACCAGTACGACATTGGCGACACCATCAAAGTTGCCGGCGTCCAGGGCGCAGTGGAATCCGTGACCCTGCGCCGCACCGTGCTGCGCGACGGCGATGGCACGGTGCATAACGTTCCCAGCAGCGAAATCAAGGTGGTCAGCAATCTCACGCGCGACTGGACGCAGCTCTCGCTGCACATCTCCGTCGCCTATGCCACCGACAGCGATCAGGTCATCCGGCTGCTACAGCAGGTGGGCGAGGAACTGGCGGAAGATCCGGCGTTTTCGGAGATGATCGTCGCCCGGCCCACGGTGCTCGGCATCGAGAAGGTGAGCGGCGATGAGGTGGACTATCTGATGCTGGTGAAGACCCGGCCGGGAACGCAGGACGTCATCCGCCGCGAACTACGCCGCCGTATCAAGGCCTGCTTCGAGAAGAACCAGATCCAGCCCGGCAACCCCAACCGCGTGTACGTTGTGGATACGGCAAAGCCGGCGTAGGGCCATGCAGGGCAACCCGCACAAACTGCCTGCACGAGAATTACCTGGTACCGTTCTTCACCAGCTTGAGAAACTCCTGGTGGACGCGGCTGTCCTCGGATAGTTCGGGATGGAAGGTTGCGGCCATAACTTTTCCCTGCCGCACCAGCACGGGATCGTCGCCGCGCTTTGCAAGGACCTCGACCTCGCTGCCCACGCTCTCGATGCGCGGCGCGCGGATGAAGACCATCTCCAGCAGTCCGCCGCCAAGGGCGCTTGGTACCTCCACGATGCTGGAGTCGATCTGCCGGCCGTAAGCATTCCGGCGAACCGTAATGTCGATGGCGTTCAGGCCCGCCTGAGCAGGATTCTCCACCTGCCTGGCCAGCATGATGGCGCCGGCACAGGTGCCGAACGTCGGCTTGCTGCGTACGAATTCGTTCAGCTTCTGAAATGTCCGCTCGCCCAGCAGCTTCAGAAACGTAGTCGACTCCCCGCCGGGAATCACCAGCCCGTCGAGGCCGGCAAAGTCCTCGGGATTACGCACGAGGACGACTTCCGCGCCGAGCTCTTCCAGGCGCTTCTTATGTGCGTCGAAATCACCCTGTAATGCAAGTACTCCAATTCTCATCAGAACACTATCTCTTCGCTGTTCCCTCGTCGCTATTCGCCATTTGCCCTTCGCTGTTCGCGCTTTGCTGGAACGTCGCTCTTCGCGATCGGCCGGATGACCGATGGTTTCCTTCTCGCGAAAGTAAACGAATGCGGATACCTCTGGCGAAAAGAAAACAGTGAAGAGTGAAGGGCGGCCCGCTGGCGAAGAGCGAGGAGCGGAAGGCGAAGAGCCGCCCTTCTACCATCCCCTGGTCTGTAGCAGATCGCGCTCGGCGATGGCGCCCACGGCCAGGCCCTTCATGGCTCCGG
>DATJAI010000017.1:0-7507 GCA_035516415.1 Binatia bacterium
CTTTTTTCGCTGTCGCTTGTTGATGCGTACCGGCATATTCGACCATCGCGGCCCGTGGTTCTAGTTGCTCTTTTTCTGCCCCTTCAGAATCCGCTCGTCGATGGGCTTGCGGCCGGCGAAGCCTTCCTCCGTGCCGTGCCAGTGGGTGATGCCCTTCTCGCCCAGCTTCCAGCACAGCAGGATGACCGTGTCGCCGACGACGCAGGGGAAATCGAGCAGCCCGATATCGAGGTCCTTCACCTGCACGCCGGTGGCGTCAATTTCGGCGACAGCGTCCTTGGCGCGCTGCAGCGCCTTTTCCCGCTCGGCCTTGCGCCGGGCCACGTGGACGATATTGACCAGGGTGCCGCCGTTCACGAAAACACGGTTGGCCAGCGCCTGCTGCTCGCCGTCCACCTCTTGGATGAGTTTCCTGGCTTCGATGGCGGAGCGCAGCAGCGACTCCAGCACCGGCAGCAGGGCCTCGGCTTCATTAACCGTGAACGTACGCGCCATACCAGTATCCCGACCTTTCAGCCTCGCCAGGGACTGCGCCCTGCGGCGCTCCATAACACGACGGCGGTGCGCCCGCAGATCGCAACAGTACCGCGGAACGCGCCGCAACAATCTTTCCCGTGGACGCCTGCGAATAATCACTGGATCTCTAACATCCTATCAAGTGCCACGCGCGCCCACCGCTTGACATTATCTTTCACCCTGATCTGGTTGACGATATTGCCCTCCACCAGGTTCTCCAGCGCCCAGCAAAGGTGCTGGGGTGAGATGCGGAACATGGTGGTGCACAGGCAGCCCGAGTCGTCGAGCGTAATGACGCGCTTGTCCGGGCTCTCCTTCGCCAGGCGGTTGACCAGATGAATTTCCGTGCCGATGGCAAACGAGGAACCCGCGGGCGCCGCTTTGACGGTCTTGATGATGTGATCGGTCGAGCCGATGCCGTCCGCCTTCTGGCAGACCTCCCAGCGGCACTCGGGATGGACGATCACCTGGATGCCGGGATACGCGGCGCGCACCTTGTCCACATGCTCGGGCAGGAAGCGCTGGTGCACCGAACAGTGACCCTTCCACAGGATGACCTTCGCCGCACGCAGGCGCTCGGCCGTCAAACCGCCCTGGAGCATGTAGGGATCCCACACCACCATCTGGTCGAGCGGAATGCCAAGCGCGAACCCGGTGTTGCGGCCCAGGTGCTGATCGGGAAGAAACAGGATCTTTTCGTTGCGGCTGAAGGCCCAGCGGAAGGCGCCCTTCGCGTTCGATGAGGTGCAGACCAGCCCGCCGCGTTCGCCGCAGAAAGCTTTGATGGCGGCCGTGGAATTCATGTAGGTGATGGGCGTGATGCCCGCGCCCGCATCATCGGTGAGGCCGAGCCTGACGAACTGCTCCCAGGCATCTTCCACCTGGCCGATCTCGGCCATGTCGGCCATGGAGCAGCCGGCGTTGAGATCGGGGAGCAGGACGGCCTGTCCGGGGCGCGCCAGAATGTCGGCGCTCTCCGCCATGAAGTGCACGCCGCAGAAGACGATGTAGCTGCCTTTGGCCTGGGCAGCCATCTGCGAGAGGCGATAGGAATCGCCGCGATAATCGGCGAAGCGCACCACCTCGTCGCGCTGGTAGTGATGACCGAGAATGACGCACTCGCTGCCCAGGGCTTCTTTGGCGGCCGCAATGCGGCCGTCCATGGAGCGGTCGGGGAGAACGAGGTAATTTTCAAGCGAGCAGGATACCGCTTCAGTAAGAGCTGCTGTTGCCATTGTCTGTCTCTGCCTTCAGTCCCGGCCGCGCGGAATCCGTGGTGGTCCAGGCCCAACCACCGCAAAGGCGGCGCTGGTTCAGGAACCCCGGAGATTACACGCCCCGGAACGGGGATGTTGAAAGCTGACTCGCGGCTCCAGCCGGTCCACTGCCCGCCGTGGCAGGCCCGACCTGCGGGGATGTTGAAGCTGCAAGCTGACGCTTCTTTAATTCTCACTCTATTCGATGACCCTGCGCCCGCGTGGGATACAAAGACGAGAACCGCGCGATTGCTCGACGCGGCTCACTTCTCACGATGCGCTGTGACGGACATCGAACAGCGCTATTGTGACGCGTCGCCGGCGAATAAGCAAGCGCGAGCTGCCGGCTGAGCTAGGATAATGCGCGTGCAAACAACTTCGGCCGCGCTGGGCGCTGCGCGGCCGGAAAAACTGCATGGGGAAGATGCCCCGGAGCAGGAGGCCGCCGGGGCACCACTCTATGTCAGGAAGAACTCGCGGGTGATTTTCGCCCATTGCTCGTCGGGCATGGAGCTGGCCAGGTCGTCGATGGCCACGCCGCCGTCCTGAGCCAGAGCACCGAGGGCGCTGGGCACAACCCGCTGCAGCCGCATGGAAGATTCCTCGGTCCACCAGCGGGCCAGCGCACCAGCCAGCAGGTTGCGGAAGTTGGTCTTCGCATCGGGAGACTGCACGGTAACCAGCCAGCCTTCGCCGTAGGGGGCTCTGGATGCCAGGGCCGGGTCGTTGACGACCGCTTCGTTGATGTCGGAGACGCTGCCCTCGATGGGCGATACCATGTCGACCTTCACCCCGTTGCGGACGATGGTCCACACCTTCTGTCCCTGGCGGATCCACTGACCGCGCTGGGGCAGCATCACGCGCTGCACCTTGCCGACCAGGCGGGAGGCGAAGTCGTCGATGCCGATGCGCACCAGGTTGGGGCTCTCGCTGAGCGCCCAGGTGTGACCGGGGTGATAACGCAGGTTCTCGGGTACGGAGAATCCGCCCACCAGACTGGGGCTGGGCCGGGGCGCGGTCGCCGGCTGCTTGCTGATCGCCGGAGCCACGCGCACGGCCGGCTGCTTGGCTTTGGAATAGAAGTAATCGATGGTTAGAAAGATCGCGAACATTAAGAGAACGAGTAGAACGGTCATGGCGCCCCTCCTGTATGAATCGTTGCCGGGCCTTGCTTCTTCTGCCGGGCACTTTTCATAAGGCACTTTGCTGACCAAAGGCGCTGGTGATGACAGCCGTTGTCGTTTGCCTCTGCAAGTTGGCACGGCTGTGGCGGTTGAGAGGTGATGTTGCAAAACGCATCGTGCCTGGAGTTGCATTCCGCAACGGAACACTTCGTTGTGTTCGGCAACTATGTCCGTGCGAGGGAGTGAGCGCCGGTCCCGAGTTAATGGCCGACGCTGTTCTGCATCAGTGATTTACACGATGTGGGCGCCGGGAGTGGCAGGCTGTGGCGATTTGCATCGGCCCTGATGCGATTTGCCGCACCGCGCGGCGGAAGCCAAGCAGCAGAAACCGGGCACAGTTGAGGTGACCGGGAGCCTGTTCTGGAGCTAACAGCCCGTAGCCTGCTTAACGCATCCCGAGCCGAACTGCCTGGACGCTTTGAATGCTTACACTACTGGGGACAACCGAGATCCAATCGTACGGCGTAATCAGCAGTCTCAGGCTTGTTGGCGGGACATTCCGAGTAGGCCTCCACTGTGATTCGTCGGCAGCGAAATAGTTTTCCAGCCCTTTATCATCCCAGGCATAAACCCATATATCGCTTAGACGGTTGGGCGGGACAACTAACCGAATCCACCTCTCCGATCCGTCATGGAAAGACATAAATAGCGTAAGTTCGGAGGGCTTTCTGAGTTGCCACCAAGCTGGATAAGCGACACGCAGCCGCAGCTTGAGAAAATCGGCTCCGGCGACAGGCCACCTTAGATCTGCCAAGACAATTGCGGTACTACGCTTTTTGATTGGAGCTGGTCCGACCGGGTCGGCAATCTGTTCTTCGGTGGCAATCAACCGCTCGTTGCGGCCATCATCCCGCACCAACCCGAGCACCCCTTGCGCAGGACTGCTTTCTGCGCGGTAGTGCCGCAGTAAGTAGAACCACAGGTCGGCGCTCCGGGTGAAATTGGGAACATAGTCGAGCGGCGCACTAATATAACCGTCAGGAAGGTACAAACCCACAGAGGGGCGGGCTCGTCGCAGGCCTGCCAATTCCAGTCGTGTCAGGTAATCGCCGTTGACCAGATAGCTCTGCAGCACGCCTCCCGCCACCTGATGACGCGAGGTGAGGCCGAAAGCCGTCTCATAAGGAAAGACCGCAATTGTATCTCCTGGCGCGGCGTGTCGGCCTAGATACAGCGAAACGACGCTGAACAATTCCGCATCGTGTGGCTGGAGACAAGCACCATCGAACTGCTGCGTTTCTGGGGGACAAGTGACGACGGGATGCATGATCTGATGCAGCACCAGCCTGAAATAGGCAGGCTGAAAGACACCATTCGGTTGGACCAGCAGAACTGTAATCACAACGACGGCCGCCGGTAGCATCAGGCTTATCAGCCGGGAGGATCCACGCTCAATGGCGAGGGCGCCGCAAAAAAGAATCATGGGGTAGATGCCCATCAGCACATGTCCGTGCTCGGAGTGCACGAGGCAGGTTTGCATAGTCAGAAACGCAAAGAGGAAACCCGACAGCAGGAACGCGGGTCGCCGGGTCCAGGGTCCGCGAGGATTACGTCCCCCCGATAAAGAGGCCCATAGGTAAATGCGACATCGCGGCCGAACCAGATGCCGCCCGCCGCCTTATAGCTGGTGTCCAGCAACTAGGAGTCGTCGATGAAGTTGAACGTGTAAATCGCTGTCAGGTTATGGTGCCGTACAACAACGGCGGGAATTGCAGCCACAAGCAGCAGGAGCAATACGAGCCATTCCGTCGCTTGCCCAGCAAGGAAGGTTACACGGCTGAAGGTCCGTCTGTTCATCCGGGAAGAGCACAGCTAGATTACAACTTCTATACCGCAGCGGTGTAACGCGTCCAGGATAGGCGAGCGCCTTCGGATAAGCCGGCGGAACAGCCGCCCCTGCGCCCTCGCTATTGTCCGGCGCTTCCCCTGACGACGATGCCAAGCTGCTCGGCAGCGCCGGTGGTGGTTGGTACGGAAACGCTAAACACCATCTCGCCCCGGTCATTCTTGACCACAGCGCCGGGAGCGGCGGCGCTTTCGAGGGCGATGACTGCGGGATGGTTGGCGCCCGTGCTCTTGGCGCTCAGTGCGACCAGCTTGCGGTAGGGGTAGTTCTGCTCCGGACGCGCGTCGGCTGAGGCGGGACTAGCCAGCAGGAAATCGGGATTGGGGGTGACGCCCATGTGGTTTCCATCCTGCGGCAGCGACTGGTAACGAAGCGTATACACTCCCGGGGGAATGCTCTGCCCGCGAAAGTCCGACATGCCTTGCGGCAGGTTGACGAGGCCGACGAACTCGCCGTCGGCAAGCTCAGGGTAGAGAGCGCCCGGGACATTCCTGGTTTCCGTTTTGAGCTGCTTCGCGAACCAGAACTCGGCGGTCCAGCCGTCGTCGAGGGTGACGCGGTAGCCTTTCTCTTCGACGCTCTGGCGAAGCGCGTCCGATACGGCGGCGGCGGGCGGGCCGATGCGCTCGGCTTTGGATGCGGCCGGCGCCTGGGCGGCGAGGAAGGAAATCAGGAGCGCGAGGCGGAGGCAACTGCGAAAATCAGGATGCATGACTGTTATTATGCTGCCCGCGGTCGCCGATGACGGCTGACCGATCTGGAAACTCTCAGGCCAGCACCGCCTGGAGCGGAGACCTCCTGAATTGTCCGGAGAAGCAAGGATGGCGCTTGCGAGGCGGCCGACGCTGCCACAGGCTGCGCGTTGCAGGCGCGCGCGACCTTTAGTGACTTTCACTCAAGTTTCGGCAGTCGGGGATTAAGACTGTTATAATCAATGCCATTGATGGCAGCAAAGCGTCGTGTTCGTTCTACCACCGTTCTTTGCGTTCGCCGGGACGGGAAGGTTGTGATGGCCGGCGACGGCCAGGTGACGCTCGGGGAGGGCGTCATCAAACACACCGCCCGCAAGATCCGGCGCCTCTATCAGGACAAGATTCTTGCCGGCTTTGCCGGATCCACGGCCGATGCCTTTTCGCTGTTCGCCCGCTTCGAATCGAAGCTGGAGCAGTATCATGGCAACCTGGGCCGGGCGGCGGTGGAGCTGGCCAAGGACTGGCGCACCGACAAGATGCTGCGCGCGCTGGAGGCGCTGCTGCTGGTTGCCGACGAGAACCAGACTTTCCTCATCAGCGGCCAGGGTGACGTGATCGAGCCGGATTCGGGTATTGCCGCCATCGGCAGCGGAGGCCCGTACGCCACGGCCGCCGCCCAGGCGCTGTTTGAGCACACGCAGTTGTCCGCCCGCGCTATCGCCGAGGAAGCGATGAAGATCGCGGGCAAGATCTGCATTTACACGAACGACAAGGTCACGATCGAGGAAATGTAAAAGCAGTTGTCAGTTGCCGGAGGATGCGAGGCGGCGAATAAGGAAATTCGATGCTCAATTGAGCGCAGATGACCCTTCAGGGACGGTACAAACAGCAGGTCCCTCGACTCTGCATCCGCTGACCCGCAAAAGATGCGGGTCGAAAAACATGCCCGCTCGGGATGACACGGTTTTAACTGAGAACTGAGAACCGACAACTGACAACTGAGAACTGGCAACTGATTATGGCAATCTATCTTCCCGCAACCGCTGATGAAGAGCATGTAGCCCTCGACGAGCTGACCCCGCGCGAGATCGTGCGCGAGCTCGACAAGTATGTCGTCGGCCAGGACCAGGCGAAGCGCGCGGTGGCGATCGCGCTGCGCAACCGCATGCGTCGCCAGAAGCTGCCGGCCGAGCTTGCCGAGGAGGTCATCCCCAAGAACATCATCATGATTGGCCCCACCGGCGTGGGCAAGACGGAGATCGCACGCCGGCTGGCCAAGCTCGCCAACTCGCCCTTCCTCAAGGTTGAGGCGTCGAAGTTTACCGAGGTGGGCTACGTCGGCCGCGATGTCGAATCGATGATTCGTGACCTGGTGGAGATCGCCATCGACATGGTGCGCGAGGAGAAGCTGGAGGACGTTGCCGACAAGGCTGAGCTGAACGCGGAGGAGCGGCTGCTGGACCTGCTGCTGCCCTCGATGCCGGCGCAGGTGCTACCGAAGCCTGGCCACGACCAGCAGCCGATTGGCTTCAACATCGGCAGCGAGCCGCTGCTGGCGGGCGAGCCCGGTTCGCGCACCAGGGAAAAATTCCGCCAGCAGTTGCGCGAAGGCAAGCTCGATGAGCGCATGGTGGAGCTGGACGTGCGCGAAAAATCCATGCCCGCCTTCGAGATCATCAGCAACCAGGGCGTGGAGGAGATGGACGTCAACATCAAGGACATGCTGCCCAACATCTTCGGCCAGCGCACCAAGAAGCGGAAGATGAAGGTCAGCGAGGCCTTCGACTATCTGGTGCAGGAAGAGGAGCAGCGGCTGGTGGACATGGACCAGGTGACGCGCATCGCGGTGGAGCGGGTGGAGAACTCGGGCATCATCTTCCTCGACGAGATCGACAAGATCGCGGGTCGCGAGGGCGGCCACGGCCCCGACGTGTCGCGCGAGGGCGTGCAGCGCGACATTCTGCCTATCGTGGAAGGCACGACCGTGAACACGCGCTACGGCATGGTGCGCAC
>DATJAI010000018.1:0-4840 GCA_035516415.1 Binatia bacterium
TGTTCGGTGGTTGGCGCCACCACCGGCTGTGCCTGAAGCGCTCCGAGTACCAGAATTGAGATGCAGAGTATCTTCATCATGGCGCTCACCTCAGGAAATACTGGTCGGCATTCGATCCGTGGATCGCCACATGGCACGTGGTGCATTTCTGGAACTTCGGATCGAGCAGGTTGTGCCGCGACGACTGCAGGTCCACGCCGGAATTGCGCGTCCCGAACGTCGACGCGCCGTTGTGGCATTCCAGGCAGATGGTGAACACCACCGGCCTCGTCAGCAGCTTAGCGTTCATCGAGCCGTGCGGATTATGACAGGTCGCGCAGCCTTCGATGCGGACTCCGGGATGCTCGAAAACGAACGGTCCGCGCTTGTCCACGTGGCACTTGAGGCAGGGCTGCTCGGTGTTGAGGGCCTGCTCCACCATGCGCGGCCGCTGCGCCATTTTCCAGGTGGCTTCGAAGGCGCCGTGCGGATTGTGGCAATCTGTGCACTGCATGAAGCCCTCGTTGACCCGGTGCTTCGAAGGCATCGAAAACTGCGCTCGTTGACCGGCGTGGCACGAGTAGCAAAGCTCGCTCTGCTTTTTTGCCAGCAGATACTTGGGCGTGGGAGAGTGATGAATCGAGTGGCAACTGTTGCAGGCCACGTCGTTCATCGTGTGCTCGGAGCGGCGGATATTCGCGCGCGAAAAATCGCGCGCATGGCATTCCAGGCACGTGTTGAGCGCCTGCCGCGGCTCCATCAGCGAGAATGCGCGCGGGATCGTGTCCTTTCCGCCGCGTGCGGCCACGTGCTTCTGTGCGGGACCGTGGCAGCCCTCACAGCCGGTCCGCTCGGGCGGTTCGCTGCCGCTCGCCAGGCTCTTGTAGTGCGGATTCTTATAAAAGTTGAGCCATATGTCGGCGTGGCACGTCTTGCACGCATTACTTCCCACGAACTCGCCTGCAGGCGGCGCCTGGCTCGGCGGTGCGACGCTTTGGCCTTGCGGCGGCGATGTCTGGCCATATCCCGCCGGCAGCGCGGCCAGGAAAAACAATATCGAAAGGCGCATGAGTGGTACCCGAGCAATCTCGTTTTTCCGCGCGCTTTCCCGTGGCCCGGCGCGGCACAATTCGCATCATAGCGGAAGCAGACCTCTTGCCGGCTTCGGCTGCGCGATTTTTACCTTACTTTTGCAAACCACGAACAAAGCCCGCCCGTCCCTCGCTGCGTGGCATCCCGCACGCCGCACCTGCGCGCCGCCGCCCCGCGGTGTCTGAGCTCACTTTTTTGTTGCGGCTCCGCCGGGCGATGCGCCATATTGAGAATAGGCGTCAGAAGAGCCGTGTAGAGCGCAATTTGCAGTTTCGAGGTGGGTGCCGTTCCGACAACGCGCTCGGTTTGTCTGGAGCCGGGTGGTTTTCGATGACGGAGAACCTGCTTTTCTTCACCGAGCTGCTCTCGATGCCGGTCTTCGACCTCAAAGACCGGCGCCTTGGCCGCGTGAAAGACGCCGCCCTCGTTCCCCTCGTCCACGCCTCCCGTATCGACCGTCTGCTGGTCGGCGGCGAGTATAGCTGGCTCACCGTCCGCTACGACCAGGTGCGCTCCATTTCCATCGATCGCGGCATCCACCTGAGCGACGAAGTGCTCGTCCCCTACCACGATGACGAATACATGATGCGTATCGGACGCGACCTCCTCGATCAGCAGATTATCGACGTCACCGGCCGCAAAGTGGTCCGCGTCAACGACGTCTCCATGGCCATCGGCCACGAGGGCGGACATGACATCCTCATGGTTCGCGATGTCGATATCGGCGTGCGCAGCATCCTACGGCGCCTGTTTCAGGGAATGCTGCCGCGCAGGTGGATCCGCAGCCTGCAACAGCCGATTCCGCCCAAGTCGATCTCCTGGGACTTTGCCAACGTGGTCGAGCCCGACCCGCTAAGGCGCCTGCGGTTGAATATCTCCTACGCCAAGCTCGAAGAGATGCACCCCGCCGACCTCGCCGATATCGTCGAGGAGTTGGCCCCAGCCGAGCGCGAAGCCATCTTCGAGACCATCGACAGCGAAGTCGCCGCCGACGCCCTCAGCGAGGTCGAAGATCCCAAGATGCAAGCCAGCATCCTCGAGGCGCTGGAGCCCGAGAAGGCTGCCGATATCATCGAGGAAATGGCTCCTGACGAGGCTGCGGATCTTCTCTCGGAGCTGGAGGAGGAGGCAAGCGAAGAAATCCTGGAAGAGATGGATACCCCGGACAAGACCGAGGTGGAAGAACTGCTGGAATTCGAGGAAGACACCGCGGGCGGCATGATGAACACCGAGTTCGTCGCGCTGCACGAAAACGCCAACGTGGGCGATGCGATCGCTGCGCTAAAGGGTAACGAAGACCTGCTCGATGGACTGAACACGCTTTTCCTTGTGGACGAGGAGGAGAAGCTGTCCGCCGCCATTCCGCTCGCCCGCCTCTTCGTTGCCGCGGGCGATGCCCGGCTGAAGGATCTCGCCGCCGAAACCATGATCCAGGTCCGCGTGGATGAGAAGCAGCACCGCGTCACCGAACTATTCGATAAATACAACCTGCTGACTTTGCCCGTGGTGGATGAAGACAGCAAACTCGCCGGCGTCATTACGGCCGACGATATCATTTCCGTGCTGAGGCAGAAGTGACGGATGCGTCAAGTCCTGAGCCGTTTTCGCTACCACCTCGCGGTGTTCTTTGCCGTCATCGGCCCAGGCTTCATCACCGCCGTCGTCGATAACGACTCCGGCGGCATCTACACGTATTCCGCCGCGGGCTCTCAGTTCGGCTATCTTCCTCTCTGGACCCTCCTGCCCATCACCTTGTTGCTCGTGATCACCCAGGAAATGTGCTCCCGGATGGGCGCGGTCACGGGCAAGGGCCTCTCCGACCTCATCCGCGAGGAGTTCGGCCTGCGCATCACGTTCCTCATGATGGCGTTTCTGGTGCTGGTGAATCTCACCAACGTCATGTCGGAGTTTGCCGGCGTGGCCAGCTCGCTCGAGCTGTTTCACATCAGCCGTTACATCACCGTCCCGCTGGCGGCGATCGCGGTCTGGCTGCTGGTGGTCCAGGGAACCTACGAAAGCGTCGAAAAGATCTTCCTGTTCGCCTGCGTATTTTACGTAACTTATGTCATATCCGGGTTTCTGGTCAAGCCTGACTGGAAGGAAGCCGCGATCTACAGCGTCCGCCCGGTGCTCATGCTGGAGCCGTCGTACATCTACATGGTCATTGGTATGGTGGGCACGACCATCGCCCCCTGGATGCAGTTCTATCTACAGGCGGCGGTAGTGGAGAAGGGCATTACCGCCAAGGAGTACGCTGAGTCGCGCATCGAGGTCATCGTGGGCTGCTTCATGACGTCGGTGATCGCGTTCTTTATCATCGTGGCCTGCGCCGGCGCAATCTGGAGCGTCAAGCCCAGGGAGCTTCAGGACGCCGCCGAAGCCGCGCAGGCGCTGAAGCCCTTCGGGCAATATGCCTTCCTGCTATTCAGCGCGGGCCTCTTTAACGCTTCCATCTTCGCGGCCTGCATCCTGCCGCTGTCTACTGCCTACACCGTCTGTGAAGGCATGGGATTTGAAAGCGGCGTGAGCAAGCGAATTCGCGAAGCTCCGATCTTTTACTCCCTCTATACCTTGCTGATCGTAGTGGGAGCTGGTGTCGTCCTGATCCCCCAATTCCCGCTGGTCCGGATGATTCTCTGGTCGCAGGTTCTCAACGGCATGCTGCTGCCGTTCATTCTGATCTTCATGATCCTGCTGATCAACAAGCGCGACCTGATGGGCGAGTGGATCAACCCCCGCTGGTTTAACGTGGTTTCATGGGTGACGGTGGTGCTGATCATCGGCCTGACCCTCGCGTACGTAGGAATCCTCCTGCATTGACCCGTGGGGCAGGTTCCCGACCTGTCCTGGCGGCTTCAGCAACCGCCTCGGCAGCCTCGACAAGTACGTCAACCGCTCCACCAGCGGCAATAATCGCCGCACCGTCCGCCCGTGCAGCAGCAGGCTCCCGGTGACCAGCAGCGGATGCGGAATCGTAGTGCAGCAACGCGAGCAGATATCCACCTCGCCGCCCCTCCCCGCAGCGTGCAGATGCCGCATCTCCTGCATCGCGGGCGCGTTCCAGATTTCCACCAGAGATTGCTGCCCGATCGTGCCCACCGGCTTGCCGTCCAGCATGTAGCTCTGGCAGCAGGGGTACACGTCGCCGTTCTCCTTCACGTACATCGGCCCGCGCCACAGATAGTGGCACGGGTGTTTCCATTCGTCGCCGGTGTGGCCGGCGTCCGGCCGCATCAGGTTGGTCTCGTCGGCCTTGATTCGAAGCTGATCCACACCCGGAATTCCCCCCCAGAACTTCAGAAACTCGTCGACCTCGCCGGCATTGCCCTCCATCTTCACCATCTGCACCACGACTTGCAGCTTCGACCGGCGCTTATGCTTCAGGCGCGCGAAGCGTACGAAGTTATCCCGGACCTTCTCGAACTTCGCTCCCTTCCGGTAGAATTCGAACGTCTCCTTCTTTGCGCCGTCGAAGCTGAGCGTGATCTGTTCCAACGGCGAATCCAGCACCTGCGCGGCGCAGCGTTCGTCGAGGAACGTGCCGTTGGTGGAGAGCAGCGTCGAGATGCTGTGCCGGTGGCAGAATTCGATGCGTTTGAAGATCTGGCGGTCCATGAACGGCTCGCCGAGCCCGATGAGCATCATATGCTCCGCGCTCTCGCCGGCCTCACCGACGAGACGTTCGAACACTTCGTCCGTCATATCGCTTTTGGGCTGGGGGTGCGTCTCCCGCGGGCACATGGGGCAGTACAGGTTGCACTTGGCGGTG
>DATJAI010000019.1:0-60080 GCA_035516415.1 Binatia bacterium
ATGCACCAGTCCTTTCTGGGCGGCCTGTATCTGATCGCGCGCGGCAAGGTTCATCCCCTGTGGTACTCGCAGTACATGCACGCCCTCTTCTATCTCTCCGCCATACCTGCGGGGCTGGCGCTGACCGTCCTCGCTATCTACCTCTGCATGCGCTCGCTGAACGTGCGGGTGGACTTTACCGTTCTGACTGACTGCGGACGGATGATTCAGCTCCTGCTGATTGTCTATGGCTTCTTCAAAATGCTGGACCTGGTGGCAAACAGCGCCATTGGCTATGCCTTCCAGTGGACGCCTGAGGCGGGATACTTCTGGCTGGAGACGGCCCTGTTCGTAATCATTCCGGTCGCGCTGTTGAGCCTGCGCAGCGTGCGCTCGAATCCGGAGAAGCTGTACCTGACCAGCGCGGTGGTCGTCGCCGGCTTCATCGCGGACCGCATCAACGTCTCCATCAACTCGCTGCAGGCAGCCATGGGAGCGCACTACGTGCCCAAATGGACGGAGCTGGCGTCAAGCGTGCTGGTCATCGCGGCCGGAGTCGTGGCCTTTCGCTACGCGGTCCTGCACCTCGACATCCTGCCCCGGGTGAAGCGGCAGACGTTTACGCGCTGGCTGCAAGCAGGGAGGCCCGCTCACGCCTGAAACAATTCGGGTTCACGTGATTGCTGCCTGCACCCCTTGCAGGCAGCTTCTTGAATCTATTGACGCCAGTTGAACTTTGGAGGCGCGACGGCCACAGAATCGGCTACAGTTGGGGGTCCGAATAAACTGCGAAGTCGATTCTAACCCGAAGACACCTGCGCAGGCTGAAGAAGGGATGTCGGGAAGCTCTGCGACAGCGGGTTTTCATGGGAGCCGGGGCGCAATGCCAATCCACTTTCGCTGCGAGACCCTGTTCTCGCGTTTTCAGAATCCATCTGACGAGGCGCACTCACAGCGCAGGCTGCAAGTTCGTTTCGACCCGCTGCTGGGCATCTCATCGCGCATTGCCGAAGGGGTGAAGTTGCAGACCCGCTCCGAGGCAGCACTGGCAGCATTTCGCGCACCGGATGTGAATTGCCCTTTCTGCGCCGAACGTATCGCGAAGGTGACACCTCGTATCGCGGGGGATATTACACCCGCTGGACGCATTTGCATTGGCGAGACTGTTTTGTTCCCGAACCTGGTGCCATATTCAAAGCATGCGGCCGTGGCGGTATTCACGACCCGGCATTGGCTCGACCTTCCTGACTTCACGCCGCGGCTGGTCGCTGACAACCTCAACGCCTGCCTTGACTACATACGCGCGGTAACGAAAGTTGATGCCGACGCGCGCTTCTGTTCCTACAACATCAATTATCTCTACCCCTCGGGAGGCTCGCTTCCGCATCCCCATAGCCAGGTATACCTCGATCCGTATCCCACTTCGATGATGCGAATACAGCAGCAGGCGGTAGAAGCCTATCGGCATGCAAACGGTTCTTGTTTCTGGACCGATCTGGTGTCAGAAGAAACCAGGCGTGGAGAGCGCTTCATCCGGCGCGACGAATCCATTGTGTGGTTCACTCCTTTCGCGCCGATCGGGTTTAACGAGGTCCGGGCTGTGCTGCCTCAGCGCGCAACCCTCCTGGACCTGTCGGCCGATGATGTCGGGGTACTCGCGTCGGGAATCAGTCGGGTGCTCGCCTGGTATCACTCTCGTCGATACGACAGCTTCAATCTGGCAATGTATTCCGGTGAGCTCGGCAGGCACGGTGCCGACCGGGTGAATCTGGCCATGATTACCCGGACAGCGATGACGCCGTTCTATCGCAGCGACTCGATGCATCTGGAGCGCCTGCATTGGGAATCGGCGCTTGATCGTACCCCGGAAGACATTGCTGCTGATCTTCGGCAATACTCTCGCAGCACGAATCCCGCCTCTGCCGGACCCGCTCCAGTCCGCGTGAATGACCCGCAGTGTCACCCGAACCAGTGACGCAGATAACAGACAATCAGTACACCGCCATGGTAACGAGTGGGCTGTTACTTGCGGGCATGCGGTGCGCGGCCCCGCAGCCGGCAATCTCAGGCAAGTGATCTAGTTTCCTGCAAACAGGCAATGGGTCGGTCGTTTCTGGCAAGTTTCGGATATCACGGGTATCGGAGGGAATCATGCCCCCTTCACTTCGCCGTATGTTCCAGGTGGCGGCATTCAGTTTGGCAGCGTCGACATTGTTCGCAGTTACAGCCATGGCGCAGGTGGTTCTGGCGACGGTAGCGAGCGATTACGCCCCCTTTGGTGTCGCGATAAACGCGAACAAGGTCTATGTGACGAACCAGTGCGGCATCGACCCGTTTTGTGGCAGCACCGGTACGGTAACCGTAATTGACCAGACCACGCTTTCCACCACCAGCATCCCGGTGGGGGTTCTACCGTACCTGCTCGCCGTTAACAGCAACACCAACACCGTCTATGTCGTCAACAACAATTGCAACAGTTACCCCGATTGCAACGGCCCCGGCAGCGTGACCGCGATTACCGGAACTACCCAGCAAACCGTGAATGTGGGCTACTCTCCGTACGGCATTGCCGTCAACCCCAGCACGAACAAGATTTACGTGGCCAATCAATGCGGCGACGATCCCAGCTGCCAGGCCGGCACTGTGACAGTGATTGATGGAGCTACGTTGACACCACAAAGCGTCACCGTCGGGGTATCTCCCTATGGCGTGGCGGTCAACCCTTCGAGCAACAAAATCTATGTGGTCAATACATGCGGCAACGATCCCACCTGCCAGAGCGACGGCACAGTGACCCAGATTGATGGAAATAACCTGAACAACATACGGACCGTGAACGTGAGCCGTTCCCCATACGATGTTGCAGTGAACACGAGCACGAACAAAATCTATGTGGACAACTATTGCGGCACGGATCCCACCTGTTTGACGAATGGCACGGTGACAGTTATCGATGACAGCACGCTGTCGACCGAGAGTGTCGCGGTCGGCAGTTCCCCTTACGATGTGAAGGTCAACTCTGCAACCAACAGGATTTATGTGGCCAACGCCTATGGCGACGATCCGTCCGGCGGCAGTGGCGGGACCGTGACCGTGATCGACGGAGCCACACGGAACACGACAACGGTCGCCACAGGGGCATTTCCCGTTTCCGAGGCGATTGACCAGCAGGCCAACAGGATCTACGTGGCGAACCTGTGCGGCACCGACCCAAACTGCTACAGCACCGGCGGTATCGTCACGGTCATCGATGGCGCCACGAACCAGCCCACTCCGGTCGCGGTTGGCGACTACCCGTGGAATGTTGCGGTGGACCCCTCCACCAACCGGGCCTACGTGCCTAATAATGCAGACGACTCTGTATCGGTCATCGGCGGGGATGCGAAACTGCAACTGAGGAACGTCCCTCCCTGCCGGCTGGTGGACACGCGCCCGCAATATGGCGGCAGCGGCCCCATCCAGGGTGGCACCTATCAGAACTTCCTCATCCCCCAACTGGGTGGCTGCAACATTCCGCCCAGCGCGGTTGCCTATGCTCTGAATGTCACGGTTGTGCCGCAGGGGCCGCTGGGATATCTCACCATATGGCCGGCAGCGGAAATCCAGCCGAATGTATCCACCATGAACTCGCTCGACGGCCGCATCAAGGCTGAGGGGGCTATCGTCCCGGCAGGGGTCAACGGCGCCGTGAGTGTGTTTGCCAGCAACACTACGGACGTGGTGCTCGACATCAATGGATACTTTGCGCCCGCCGACGCGGAGACCTATCAGTTCTTTCCCCTGGCGCCTTGCCGCGTAATTGACACGCGCAATGCCGATGGCGATCTCGGCGGACCCTTTCTGCCGGGCGGCCATGAGCGCGATTTCCCGGTCCAGGAAAGCAGTTGCATTCCGTCGGGCAGCAATCCGGCGGCATATTCGTTTAACGTCACGGTCGTGCCCCATCGCCTCCATCAGTCATTGGGCTACCTGACGATGTGGCCCCAGGGTCAACCGCAGCCGGGGGTGTCGACACTCAACAACCTTACGGCAACCACCGTGGCCAACGCGGCGATTGTGCCCGCGGGAAGCGACGGCGTCGTCGCGGTATTTCCGTCGAATGATACCGATCTGGTAGTTGACATCAACGGCTATTTCGCGGTGCCGGCCGAAGGCGGACTGTCCATGTATCCGGCTCCGCCCTGCCGCGTGATCGATACCCGCGACAACAACGGGCAGCCGTTTAGCCAAAAGCTCACGGTGAATGTGACCGGCAGTAGCTGTGCCCCGCCCGCCAGCGCACTGGCCTATATCTTCAATGCGACCGTGGTGCCCGTGTACGCGCTGGGTTATCTGACGTTGTGGCCCGACGGCCAGGAGCAGCCGGCGGTTTCGACGCTGAATGCGGTGGACGGCTGGATCACGTCAAACATGGCGATTGTGCCAACGACGAACGGTTCCATCGACGCCTACGCCTCGAACCTGACACAGCTGATACTGGACATCTCCGGCTACTTTGCACCGTGATCTCGGCTTGCAGTGGCTCCCAATATGGGAACAAAGCCGGAGAATTACTCTCGTGCTACTACTTTACGCTGGTGCTCTCGCATGAAGGTAGTAGACTGAAATCGCTCAGCCTGGCCCCAGAAGTGACCAGCCTTTGTGGGCGACTGACCCGCTCCCTATTGTCAATTTTGCGATGGAGCGTGCATCTGAGCGCGGTATGTCGCGATTGACCGGGTTCTTCCAGGTCTGAACTCCCGGTCACATTATCTACTCACTATACGACGTCGTCATACGTGCCTCCTTTTTCACCAGCAGGAAGCCGAGTCACTCGAATAAGGTCCGGCGAGCATACGCATTGACGACACCGCAGAAACAGGAAAGCCGGAGCGGGCTGTACCCCACAATCCACTCAGAAAGAGGCCCTCTTATGAAACGGATTGTGCTGCTTATCAGTTTCCTGGCCGTCCTTACCTTGTGCGCCAGTGCACAGATGGCCTATGTCAATTTTCATGAAATGCCAATAGCCACTACTCCCCAGCAGATGCCGGACAACTATCCGGAGGGGTTCATGCTGAACTGGGACCACTTCTTCTATGTCTCGCCGGGAACGTGGGGCAACGAAGGTCCGGGTTTCCTGGTTGATCCTTCGACCCAGCATAATAGCGTGGCGTTTGTTGGCGGCTCGCAGTGCGCGCTGGCCGCCGCCTGCTTTGCCTCCATCAAGATGCAGTCGCCGATCATGGTATCGAGGCCTGAGAGCTTCACGCCCATCAGTATTACGGTGACCGCCGGATGGGGGACGAACAACGTCACGGTCATGGCCTACAACAACTCGAAATTCGTCGGCAGCCTGGTGTGGAAGCTCACAACCAAGCCGCATACGTTTTCTTTCCCGGCTTCGTGGAACATTACCCAGCTGGTGTTCACCCCCGGCATCGCTCCTCTGAAGAGCGTCTATCCAGCTGGATCGATGGTGATTTACAGCTTTGTGGTGATGAAGCACTAAGCGACGAGGTGCCGACTGTTCGGCTCTGATAGACGGGAGGACGGCGCAAGCCGCCCTCCTGCTGTGTGCGAAGTTACTGTTTCGCCTCGAGCACCAGGAAGTAATCCACGTTGTCGGCCTTCACCAGTCCATCGTGCTCTTCCACCACCTGGTAACCGGCCTCGGCAGCCTCCTGCACGACGATGCTCTTGTGGACGCCGTGGTCCTCGCCGTCGCCCTCGCGATCGATGATGCCCAAGCGCGCGCCGGGCCGTAGCGCGGTGCGCAGGTTGCGCAGGAGCGCAACCGGTTCGGCAACTTCGTGGTACACCTTCAGCAGCAGGACGGCGTCGATGCTGTTGGCCGGCAGCTTCGGATCGTCAGGGTTGCCCAGCACGGTCTTCACATTGTGCAGTTGTTCTTTGGCGGCACGGCTGTCGATGCAGGTGATGGCTTTGGGATTGATGTCGACGGCGTAGACCATCCCCGTCCCGGTGACGCGGCGGGCAGCGCGCACGGTAAACCATCCCGACCCGGCTCCGATGTCGGCCACCGTTTTTCCCGGCCCGATGGCGAGGATGTCCATGACCTGGTCGATGTGGAGCCGCTGGTCACGGCCTGGCGTTTCGAAGATCGAAAGATCGCCGGTATACGGCGTGCTGGTGGGGCGGCGTTGTGTTGACGCGGCCGGCGTCTGTGCCTGCAGCCGCGGGAGCGGCGCGCAGACAACCAGGGCGAGAACTATGCAGGCCCAGCAGGAACGGCGAAATCGCATGTTTCCATCATGCCATCGCGAGGGTATCGGCGGAATGCGATCTGGAACGGTTTTCTGCGGAACAGCGGTAATCTGACAGCTAATTTCCCGCCCCCAGCAGTCCATAGACACTCAACTGGTTGGCCGTGCCGACAAATACCTTGCCATTGGTGATGGTGGGAACGGTGAATTTCGAGGCGGGCCCGGGATTATCGCGGCCGAAGCGCTGGCTGGAGTTGTACAGCTCGTGCGCCAGATTCTTCGCATCGTAGGCGTGCAGTACCGCTGCTCCCTGTTTCGCGGCATAGTAGGCATCGTTGTCCACCGCCCAGACAATGCCGTTGCTGCTGCCACTGGCGGAGACGCTCACCGTGCTACGGGTCAGGTGATAAACGGCGGCTGTCTGCGACGCCGGGACAGTGGCAACAGTTCCGTTGTGAAGCGCGAAAGCCTTGATGGAATCCTTCTGCGGGCTGATGCCGGCTCCAAAATACAAGTGCCCATTCCACCAGGCGGGAGTTCCCATCTGCTGTTTCAGTTGCCGGGAAACTTCCTGAACGATCTGCGGATTGCCCCGGGTTGCGCCGTTGTAGCCGCCGAGATTGTCCCGGTCCAGCACGTAGATGTGCCCGTTCTTCCCGCTGGTGATTGCCAGGTGTGGATGGGGCCCCGGCTGATCGGGCAGCAGCATGACCCCGGCGGAGCCGAGATCCAGATCGTCACGGGCCATGCTTTCCTGGTTGAATGGGGTGAAGAAGCCGGTCAGCGTGATTTCGCCCGGGCCGGGCTTCAGCTTCACAATGCTGTCGCTGAAATCCTGCCCCGGTTGTTCGCCATAGGCATCGAAGGGCCCATTGGCAGTCGAAAGGTAGAGATTGCCGTCTCTGTCGGCGGCAATTCCGCAGCCGCTCATCCAGATTCCCCCCTGATAGCCGTCGGGCGTGGAGACCCAGGCACCCGTCTGCCGCAGGGTAATCGCGTCGTAGGCGATCACCCAGCCGTGATACAGCCCGGAGTCCGCGTTCGAGGCGAAGGCCACATAGATCCTGCCCCTGGAGAGCAGCAGTGCCGCCCGCTGCAGATGGGATCGCGAGGAGAAGGTGAGCACACCGTCGCTGCCGTCCTGCGCCGCCCCGGGATAGGAAGCCTGAATGATGCGCGGGCCGCCGAACTTCTCGGCGCCCGAAGTCATGTCGAGAGCATGCAGGCGGTGATAGAAGGCCCCGTTCTCTTTGGTAGCGGCGACCACGTAAACCGTGTTGCTGGCGATGTCGATGACCGGAGTGCTGGTGATTCCGATCTCCGGCAGGATGTCGCTGGCCTGCACGTCAGCCGGCGACAGGGTGGTGATTCCGGCATCGCGGTCGAGAAAGTTGACTTGCCACAGCGGCGCCGGGGCGGGAGAGTCGGCGTCGAAGGCATAAACACTGTCGTGTTGCGTTGCCACAATCACCACATTGTGAATGCCATTTCCCGGAATGGCTACCTGCGGCATGTACAGAGGCTGCGCGTAAACGTACCCGTTCACCGGAAACGAGTAGAGCTTTCCGAAACGCGCAGGGTTGACGGTGTCCGGCGTAAGGACGGTCTCCAGCGTGTTCTGGCCGGTGCGGGCATTGTCGTTGTGGTAGGTGAGAACGGCCGCCAGACCGGAGGCGGCCAGAGATTCGGCGGTGAGGCCTAGCGGCCGCGGGAAAGCGTTGGCCAGCAGGGAAAGGCCGTCGCCGGCCGGCCCGGCAGCGGGATAAAGCTGCAGGATGCCCAGAAGCAGCGCCACAAAGGCGCTCACCGAAAGCAGTTGTGAGCGGCTGCGCGAAAGCGCTTCCACTCTCTGCCAGTTATGCAGCGTGAAATGGATAAGAACGCCGAACAGCAGGGAGAAGCCCGCGGGTATGGCGACAGATTCGGAAAAAATCGAGATAAGGTGCTGAATCATGTGCAGGGATCAGTGGCTGCAACGCCTGTGTTCATGACCCGCAGCTTGCGGGACCCTGGCCGGGCGCGAAACCCACATCAGTTTCAGGAACCGACACCCGGGCGGACCCGTCGTTTTCCTGCCGTCATCGTTCACGAATTGGATGCCGGCAACAGTAGGAAATGATGCAGCCTGCGCCGCCGCCCGCCAGCGGGAAATCGTACAACATTGTTAAGAAGTGTAGCGGCACAATGCGCTCCGTGAACAAAGCACTACGCCTGGCTGCCGGTCTCCGCCTTCGCCATTCGCGCTCCCACGCGGGTTGACCGGCCATGTAAAATCCTGGCATGGCTTTTCGCGGCGACAGCAATCATCATAAGGGCAGGACCCCTCCTGCCGACGACACCCATCAGGAAGCGGCCTATCTGCGCATGCTGGGTGAGAAACAGCGTCCCGTGCGCATCAAGCTGATGAGCGGAGAAGTGGTGCGCGGCTGGATCGAGTACTACGACCGGCGCATGGTGCGGCTGACGCGGGAGGGCGCCCCCAACCTTTTCATCTTCAAACATGAAATCGCCTACATCGCGGAGGACACCATCCGCAAGGCGCGCCCGGACTCCCCGGCGGCAGCGCACAACGGACCTCCGGCGAACTCCGGTCAATGAGCCGCTATCTGCCGGAGTTGGAAGGCATCGCGCGTCGAGCCGGGGCGCTTCTGATGGGCTACTTCGCCCGGCGCGTCACCATCGAGTACAAGGGCGAAGTCGATCTGGTTACCGAAGCCGACCGTGAATCGGAAAAGCTGATCGTGCAACAGCTGCGTGCCCACTGGCCCGAATATGGCATCGTGGCCGAGGAAGGCACGCGCAGCGAAACCGAAGCCGAATATCGCTGGTACGTGGATCCGCTGGACGGCACCACCAACTTCGCCCACGGTTATCCGGTGTTCTGTGTCTCGATTGCCCTGACCAGGCACGATGGACAGCTGGAAGCCGGCGTGCTTTACGACCCGACGCGCGATGAGATGTTTGCCGCCGGGCGTGGTTGCGGAGCCAGCCTCAACGGCCGGCCCATGCATGTCTCCAGCACGAAGGACCTCGCCGAATCGCTCCTGGGAACCGGCTTCCCCAGCCACAAGCGCCACAAGAACCCCAATATCCACTTCTATCACCAGCTCACGCTGCGCTCACATGGCGTGCGCCGCGCCGGCTCGGCCGCTCTCGATCTGGCCAACGTCGCCTGCGGCCGCTATGACGGTTTCTGGGAGTTCAACCTGAACCCCTGGGATACGGCCGCGGGCGTGCTGCTGGTGCAGGAAGCCGGCGGCATGGTAACCCGCTTCGATGGCTCGCCGTTTCGCCTCGACAGCCGCGAGGTGCTGGCCAGCAACGGCCTCATCCACCGGGAACTGACCGGCAATTTCGCGGAGATTTTCGCCGGCCGCGGGCTGGAAGAGTTGCCGTCACCGGTGGAGTATGGGAAGACGCGGCAGTAGTGGACAGCGCCGAAACTTCCGGTCCGGGACGTCCGCCACATGCCTTCCATACTGCGATAAAATTGTCCGGGTGAACCAATCGCTGTTGAACCGAACCGTCGAGAAGCGCCCCAGCATGGTGCATTTGCAGGGGCGAATCCTGTTTCTCACTGAAGACCCCGAACTGATTAAACGGCAGCTCGCTGGCGAGGACCTGCCCTGGGACACCCGGCATCCCGAGCGCAATCCCAAACTGCGCGACGACATCTCCACCGACGAGATCACCCCCGCTCACATCTGCTTCTTCTTTGACGAGACGCTGGGCGAGTTTCCCTACACCGGCCTGAAGTGCGGCAATGAATTGCCCATCAAGCGTGGCGACGTGAAGCGCGCCGGCTTCGTGTGTGCGGTTAGCGGCAAGCGTCGCGGCAAAGGCTCCAGCCGCGAGCAGTCGCCCTATGCCGAGATGTCGGCGGGCATCCGGCTGGTGATCGCGGAAAACATCGAGCGCATCTACCGCCAGAACTGCCAGAACCTTGGCCTGCTGACTTCAACCGACTTCCGCCTGATCGACAGGATACGGCGCGGCAAGGAGATTCCTCTGGCCGAATTCACCCAGGGGGAAGACGAGATCACCCGCCAGGTCATCGAGTACGGCGGGCTGTTCCCGTTCAACGTCGCGCGCATGCAGGGACGGGTCTTCCTGCCGCCCATCAAAACCAGGCCGCGTCCCATGACCATCGCGGAGAAGATCTTCGCCCGCCACATGCTGCGCGGAACCGACCGGGTGGGCGTGGAAGCGGTGAAGCCCGGCGATACCGGCTTCGCCCGCACCGACCTTCGCTTCAGCCACGAATACGTCACGCCCATGGCGGCAATCTTTTTTGAACACTTCCTCGGTAAGCAGGAGCCGGTGACGGACCCCGGCACCGTCATGTTCTTCCGCGATCACCTCACCTTCCTCGACGAGGTGCTGTCAGAAGAGAAGCGCAGGATGGGGCTGCTCGATTTGGCCGGCCAGCTCAAGCTGAAGCAGGAAGAGTTCGCCAAATCGCGCGGGATCAAACTGCACGGCGAGTTGCGCGATCGCAAAGGGTCCGAAGGTATCTGCCATTCCATCGTTACCGAAAGCTACGCGTTGCCGGGCCAGCTCAATGTGGGAAGCGATTCCCACACGCCCCATGTAGGCGCGATGGGCTGCGTCGCCTTCGGCATCGGCACCACGGACGTTTTCAATTCCTGGTTCACGAAAGACGTGCGAGTGAAGGTGCCCGAGTCGGTCAAGGTCGTGATCCGCGGCAGGAAACGCGACAACGTGACCGCCAAGGACTTCATCCTCAGGCTGCTGTCGATGGAGTACATCCGCTCCGGCAAGGCGCTGGCCAAGGTGATCGAGTACTCCGGCGAAGCAATCGCGGCGCTGGGCGTGGACGAGCGCGCAACCATGACCAACATGGCGGCCGAGATCGGCGGCTTCACCGGCATCGTTGCGCCGGACCGCAAGGTGGTGGAGTTCCTGATGGAGCGTCGGGGGATGAGCGAGAACGAGGCGCAGACGCTGGTGGAAGGCCTGTACAGCGATCCCGACGCGCAGTATGCGCACGTTATCGAACTCGATGCGGCCGATATTCATCCCATGGTTGCGACCCCGGGCGATCCCGGCAACGGCAAGTTCGTCCGCGAGCTGAACACGCCCGTGCCGGTGGAAATCGCTTACGGCGGCACCTGCACCGCGGGCAAGAACGAAGACATGGACATGTATGCCCTGGTCCTCAGCGAGGCCCTGAGGCGAGGCAAGCGCATCGCGGAGAGCTGCAGGTTCTATCTGCAATTCGGTTCGCAGGAGACCCGCGAATATTGTGTGCGCAAGGGCTATCTGGACATCTTTCGCGAGGCCGGCGCGCAGGTCATCGAACCGAGCTGCGGCGCCTGCATCAACGCCGGGCCAGGAGTTTCCACGCGCCCCGATCAGGTCGTCATCAGCGCGCAAAACCGCAACTTCCCCGGACGCAGTGGCCCCGGTCAGATGTATCTGGCCAGTCCGCTGACGGTGGCGGCGAGTGCGGTTGCCGGCTACATCGTGGAGTACGAACCGGCAGCCGAGCAGCAGCCTGCAGCGGTAGCCTAGCTGGGTTTGGGCATGTTTTGGAAGGCGCTTCTAACGCTCGGCGTTACGCTTGCGTTGTGGCTAATTGTCGCTGAGGCGGTGACGGGCTGCTACACGGCAATATGTAGGGTAGGCTACAGCCACATTAGCCGCTGCGCTTTTCGAGGTTGTCCAGTCGCGCATCGTGCTGGCCGAGCGTACGGTAGAACTCGAAGAAGTTCTTATTCATGTCGTTGCGGAGCGCTTCGAGCGCCCCTCGAAGGTCTTTGTTGTCTTGCCGATTGAACAAAATGCCAGCGAGGATAAGCGCAATCGCAATAACGAAACCAAGAATGTTTCCGGCCATGACGACATTGTACCCCTTCAGGTTGGTTACGTAGGATAGTTGATGCTGTGGCGGGGTCGCGGCCAGCGCGGTTGCCGGCTATATCGTGGAGTACGAACCGGCCGAAGAGCGGGAACATGCCAATGTTGCCTGATTTCCACTGCCGCCTGCGCCGCCTGTGCGGCCCGGCGACCCGCAGCCTCCGCTGTTTTTTGATACTATCGGGGTAACGACTTCGAGTGAGATTCTCCGACTGAGAGACATCAGGAGACAGACGTATATGGCTTATGTGATCGCGGAGCCTTGCATAGGCACCAAGGATACTGCCTGTGTCGATGCCTGCCCGGTGGACTGCATCCACCCCAAGAAGGACAGCGAGAAATTCTCGACCGAGGAGATGCTGTACATCGACCCGGTCGAGTGCATCGACTGCGGCGCCTGCGTGCCGGTGTGTCCGGTTTCGGCGATTTTCGCGCTCGATGATTTGCCGGAAAAGTGGAAGGAATATACCGAGCGCAACGCGAAGTATTTCGGCCGCTAGGCAGGGTCCGGAGATGAAAAGGCACACTGCGAGTGTGCCTTTTTGCTTCCGTAACGCTTCTCCCGCTTCGGGCGGCAGGCACGAATCGAATCCGCCCGCCGCGGCATCCACATGGCACGAGGTGAGGATGGCTTCTCTCCAGTGGCTGGCGGAAAACACTCTTCCCGACGATCTTTCGCCGCAGCAGGACGCGATCCGCAATCCCGACGGCGGATTGCTTGATGCGTACTCGCGCGCAGTGGTCGGCGCAGTGCAGCGGGTTGGCCCGGCGGTGGTTCACATCCAGGTGCGCCAGGGCCGCGGCACCGGCACGGGCTCGGGTTTTGTGTTCACGCCTGACGGCTTCATCCTTACCAACAGCCACGTGGTGCACGGAGCGTTGGAGGTCCACGTTTCCACGCCGGCGGGCGAGCGCTTCGCTGCCGATGTAGTCGGCGACGATCCCGACACCGATCTGGCGGTGATTCGCAGCGCCCGCCTCGACGGGCCTTCCGTTCCGCTGGGTAGCTCGCGCGGTCTGGTCGTCGGGCAGTTGGTCGTCGCCATCGGCAATCCGCTCGGGTTCCAGCACACTGTGACCGCCGGAGTGGTGAGCGCCCTGGGGCGCACCATGCGCTCACGCTCGGGCAGGCTCATCGACGGCGTCATCCAGACGGATGCGGCGCTCAATCCCGGCAACTCCGGCGGGCCGCTGGTCGATTCGCGTGGAGAGGTGGTCGGCGTGAACACGGCGACCATCATGGGCGCGCAGGGCATCTGCTTCGCCATCGGCGCCGATACGGTGGAGTTCGTCGCCTCCCGCCTGATTCGCCATGGGCGCATCCGCCGCAGCTACATCGGCGTGATGGGGCAGGCGGCGTCGCTGCACCGCCGCCTTGTGCGTTACTACGACCTGCCGGCGGAAAGCGGGTTGCTGCTGCTGAATGTAGTCGGCGGCTCCCCCGCCGGGCGCGCGGGACTGCGCGAACGCGACATCATCGTCCGCTTCGCCGGTTCGCCGATTGCCAACGTGGACGATCTGCACCGCCTGCTGGTTGACGAGCGGAGCGGCATCGCCTGCGAGGTAGAAGCCGTGCGCGGGACCGAGCTGCTGAAATTTCAGGTCACGCCAGAGCCGCGGAGCTGACGGTTTATCTGTGGGTCCGCCGGTAATGCCGGCGGGCCTTCTGCCGGTTGCCGCAGGTGGTCATGTCACACCAGCGGCGGCTGCGATTGCGACTGTGGTCGAGAAAGAGCCATTGGCAGTCCGGCGCCTCGCAGAAGCGCACGATCTTCAACTCCTCCGAGGTAAGCAGGTCGGCGGCCGACTGCGCGATTAGCCACAGGACGCGCTCTAGAGGATTCTTTGCCGCCGGCAGCCATTGCCAGCGATACCCTCCCCTGGCGGGCGACAGGCGGCGATGCTGCAAAGCCTCCAGGGCGGCATGGTTGATGGCATCCAGCGAATCGAGGCCTGCCATCCTGCCCTGGGCAACTGCCGAGAACGCGGCATAGACCGCCTCGCGCAGGCCGACGACCTTACGAAAGCTGCGGCGGGCTTCGGCTTCATGTTGCCGCGCCCAGACGCGCAACTCCGCCGCTTCTCCCGCGGAAACTATACCGGACTGGCTGGCGAAGGCCAACAGGTCGGCAGAGGACCCGAGATGGTCGTTTCGGCGCTCCGGATCTTCGCGGCCGCTGACGGTATTGGCCAGATCCAGGGCCATATGCCCGCCGGAAAGATCGAACCTGTATTCCCCGGTCCGCACGATTCCATTGTAACCGGCCTTCGGTGGTTCGGGGGTTAGCCCTGCGGGCTACATCTCCCACAGACACTCGCCACTGCGATACATGGAGAGGAGGCCGTCTTCGCTGATCTTGAGCACTGTCCCATACTGCGAGGCCGCGAAGGCGGCGATAGTGCGGCCGCCCTCGACCGTGCGGTTCAGGGCCTCTTCGGTGGCGTGATGGTGCAGGATGGCGCCGAACGCAAGCAGGTTGGCGTCACGGCTGAGCACCACGGCGCCATCGATGCGGGCGATGTTTTCCAGCACCGTGGAAGGAACGTCGAGGATGCGCTTGTCGCGCAGCAGGTAATGGAGCTGGTCCTTGCTGGTGACGCCGTCGGCGGAATTCGCCAGATAGCTGTGGTTGAGAAGGTCCGGTTGCGAGACCAGCACAGGCGCGGATTGCGGATCGTCGAGAACGACAAAGAGCGCGCCGCGCCGGCTCTCGGTAAGGTTCAGCGCGACTGCGAACAGGCGTTCGGCCAGCGCCGGATTGCCGATGGCGCGCTTCCAGAGCTCGTAGCGATGACGCGCGTCCACCAGCCTCCACTTGCCTTCGATCAAACGGAAAACCGGCACGCCGTCGGAGTAAATCTTGATCTCGCCATTGGGCGACAGGATCAGGCAGATGTGGCCGCCGCACAAGGTGGCGCGGCAATGGTCGGCATAGGCGCCGGCGGGCGGCACTGCCAGGGGCATCTCGCGGTAGGGTTCGGCCCACTCGTGCACGTCGACCAGTTCCGCCAACTTGCCATCCTGATCGACCAGCGCCAGCGTGCGCAGGCCGTCACACAGCCGGTGGAAGCTGCGGATGGTGGTCAGCAGGTGCGAATAGCGCAGCGCATTGCTGGGAGTCTGCGGCGGTTCATGGCACGGCTCCGGCATGGAGCCGAAGAGAAGAACGCCGGTGGCGATGCGGCGGTTCTCATAGGTGCTCATGCTGCTGGTGCGCAGAACCTCGATGGCATCGGAGATACGGTCGGGAAGGCCGGCAATGGCTTCCGCGCTGGTGTGCCGCGTCGGATCCAGAAACGCGGAGACGAAGCGGTCCTCGGGTAATCCGCGAAAGAGCTGAAAACTCTGAGCCGCCAGCGCCTCATTGGTGAGCAGCTGATAACGCGCCGAGAGCACCATGCCGATGCTGTGCAGCAGACGGCGTTCATGTTCCGACAACTTCGAGCTGGCCGTCAGCGTGTAGCCGGTGCCCATCCACCGGAATTGCACCTGTCCGCCGCTGGGGACGGCGCCCAGCAATCCGGGCATCTGCTCGGCGCCCTCGGAAACCCGCTCCAGCGTGGCCCCGGGAAAGAAATAACGGATGCCGCTCTCCAGCAGTTCGCTGTACAGGCCGCTGAGAAAGCGGGTGCGGCTCGCGGCCGACTGTAACGCGATGGTCGAAGAATTGGTCATGGGCGGACCGGACAGTGACTCTCGTCAGATCGCGAGGCGGTCAGCCGGGATCTGACTTAAGGTTATACCAATTTCGCGGACCAGATCAGGCCTCGGGAGGCGCGCTGGACAGGATTTTCCACGCCTGGGCCCGCAGTCGAACTCGAAGGCCGGGACCTGAAGAGTGGCTCCCCGGGCCGGTTATCGCACGCCCACCGGCTGTGCCGCTTCAATCCTGGCCTCGCGGAGATACTTCGCCGCCTCCTCGGGTGGGGTAGGGTTCTGATAAAAGCCTGTGCCCCACTCGAAGCCTGCGATCTTGGTCAGACGCGGTATGAACTCCACATGCCAGTGGTAGTGGTCCATCGCGGGCTCCTGCACCGGAGCGGTGTGGATCACCAGATTGTAGGCCGGATTGTCGAGCACCTGATCGGCGCGCACCAGGAGGTTCTTGAGCGCCCGGGCCAGGCTTTCATAGACCTGCGAAGACGCGTTCTCGAATGCCGACTCATGGCGCCGGGGCAGGATCCACGTCTCGAAGGGAAAGCGCGGCGCGTAGGGAGCCACCGTAAGAAAGCCGTCGTTCTCGGCGACCACACGGACGCCGGATTCCGTCTCCTGCCGGACAATGTCGCAATAGACGCAGCGCTCCTTGTAGATGAAGTACTGCCTGGAGCCTTCCAGCTCTTCCACCACATGCTTGGGCACGATGGGCAGGGCGATCAGCTGTGCATGGGAATGCTCCAGCGTGGCTCCCGCCAGTTGTCCATGGTTCTTGAAGATGAGGATGTACTTGAAGCGGCGGTCCTTCTTCAGATCGACAATGCGGTCGCGAAACGCCCACAGCACATCCTCGATGCGCTTCTCGGGGAGATGGCTGAGGGTGGCTTCGTGCTCCGGGGTCTCGATGATAACCTCGTGCGCGCCGATGCCGTTCATCTTGTCGAACATGCCCTCCGCCTGGCGGTTCAGACTGCCTTCGATTCCGAGGGCTGGAAACTTGTTGGGCACCACACGGACGGTCCAGCCGCCTGTATTGGGCGAGGCACCGTTGGGGCGGTAGGCCAGCACCTCCGCCGGTGTCTTGTCCTCGTTACCGGTGCAGAACGGGCAGAAGCCGCCCATCATGCGGATGGGCTCGCGGGTGAAATCGGAGGGGCGTTTGGCGCGATCCGTGGAAACAATAACCCATCGTCCTATGATGGGATCTTTACGCAACTCAGGCACGGTGTTTTCCCCAAAACCTCAATTCAACCATGTTACCGCTTCTTAACATCGGCCACCGCCTGGACTCACTTGACGGTGGCGGGAGCCGGTAAACTCCCCACCAGCTTCTCCACCTCGCCCATTTCTTTGGGAATGCCGGACGACAGGACCTCCGGACCATTCGCCGTGATGAGCACCGTGTCTTCCACCCGGAAGTGCCAGTGTTTGTCGGGAAACTCGGCGATGGGCTCGACGGTGACGACCTGGCCGGCCTGGATCGGTCCCCTCGGCAGCATCACGTCGTGAGTTGCCAGCCCGACGAAATGTCCGGGAAAACCGTACCACTGCGAAGCGATGCCTTCACGCTCGAAGATCTTCTTGCCCGCGGCTTCAGCCTGCTCATACGTGTTGCCCGGGCGAAGCATGCCGATGACCGCTTTCTGGCATTCCAGATCGACGTTGTACCACCTGGCCTGCTCGGGCGTGAACTTGCCGTCGATGTTGAAGGTGCGGGTAATGTCCATGGTCATGTGGTCGAGGTCGGCGGCAAAATCGAAGACCACAATGCTGCCGGACTCGATTCTTTCGCGGTTGAAAAAGTAATGCCAGGTATTCGCGTTACGTCCGGAGCCGACGATGGCCGGGTACGCCAGTCCCTGGGCGCCGGCGTTGCGGAAGACGTACTCGGCTTCGGCCTCGATCTGGTACTCGTACATGCCGGGGTGGGCCATGCGGATGGCCTGCTCGTCGCCCTGGGCACTGATGCGGCCATTGCGGCGCAGGACCTCGATCTCCTGCGGGCGTTTGATGTTTCGCATGGCATCGATGGCGCCGGTAACGTCGCGCAGGTTGGCCGCGGGATAGCGTTCGCGCAACTTCAGGAGGGCATCGCGATCTCCAGGCAGGTTTTGTCCGTAGGGACTGTTGTACTCGGCCGCGTAGTCGCGCCCGGTCTCGAAGCGGGCGCCATCCGGCTTGTCAGCGAAGCCCAGCCGCACCCAGAGATCGTTGGCGGCGCCGCTACCAAACAGAAAGCTGAGAGCGGTATCGAGGCCCGGGAGCGGCGCTACGGCGGTATAACCCAGTTCCTTCTGCACGTCCTTCGACAGGGAGAGCAGGTTTGCGCCGTAGACCTGAATCTCGCGCGCGCTCTGCTGCCGCTCGAAGATCGTTGTCTTCTGCGTGGCAACGTCCATCAGCATGACGGCGCCGGGATCGGAGAGGCCGGTGTAATAGTAAAAATCGTTGTCCTCGCGGTAGTGGCCGGCGGGCGGTACCTGAGTTTTGGCGAAGAGCAGGACGTAGCCGGTTTTCAGCTTTGCGGCGAGTTCGGCGCGGCGGGCGGCGAACTCTTTTGGCCCGCCCAGGTCCTGCATGGCCGTGCGGTCCGTGTACTGCGCGTTCGCCAGAGCAGCCGTGAGCAGAAAGAGCGCAGGAAGAATTCCGCAATGTCGATTCATGCCGTAGGGCAGTGTAGTCCGCGAGCGGGACGGGCGCAATGCGGGCAAGACTGGCGGCGAAAGCCGCCCGAGTGGGCGGCCAGTGTCGCGGCTGAAGCTCGCCCGTTACGCGCCCGTCGGCTTGCCTCCCGTGGTTGTCCCCGCACGCGAGCTGCCGGCGGCGATCTCGATGCATTCTTCCAGCACATCCATCGCCATGTCCGCCTGTTCTCTGGTCACGATGAGCGGCGGGCATATGCGAATGCTGTTGGGCCCGCATCCCAGAAACAGCACGCCGCGCTCGAAGGCCAGCTGCGCGATGCGATCGCGCTCCACGCCGCCTGGTGTCTTCAGCTTCCTGTCGCTAACGATTTCGACGCCGATCATCAGGCCGCGGCCCCGCACATCCCCCACCAGCTCCAGCCGCCGCGGCCAATCGGCAATGCGCTGCATGATGTGCCGGCCCACGACCTCGGCGTTGTGAATGGCCTCGCGCGCCAGGATGTCCATGGTCGCCAGGGCTGCCGCAATCGATACCGGATTGCCGCCAAAGGTGGAGGCATGCGAGCCGGGGACCCAATCCATGATCTCGGCCTTCGCCATGGTGATGCCGAGCGGCATGCCGCTGGCGATTCCCTTGGCGATGCAGACAATGTCGGGCTCCACGACGCTGTGTTCGATGGCCCACCACTTTCCGGTCCGGCCGGCGCCCGACTGGACTTCGTCGGCCACCAGCAGAATGCCGTGGCGATCGCAGATGCGCCTCAGTTCCTGCAGGAAGACTGCGGGCGCGACCACGTAGCCGCCTTCGCCCTGGATCGGCTCGACAAAAATCGCCGCCACCTCCTCGGGAGGCAGCGTCGTCCGGAACAGTTTCTCTTCGATGAAGCGGGCGCAGCCCAGCGCAAAGGCTTCAGCCTCCTGCGCGGTGCCGCCCACGCATCCGCGATAGACGTCGGGGTAGGGCACGTGAGTGACTCCGGGAACGAGCGGCGCAAATCCCCGGCGCTGCTGCGGCTTGGAGGCCGTAAGCGATAGCGCGCCCATGGTACGGCCGTGAAACGCCCCGTAAAAGGCGATGATGTTCTGCCGCCGGGTGTGATAGCGCGCCAGCTTCAGCGCGGCTTCAATGGCCTCGGCGCCCGAGTTGCCGTAGTAAATCCTGTGCGGTCCCTTCATGGGGGCGACCTGCGAAAGCCGCTGGCCAAGGGTCACCATCTGCTCGTAATAAAAGTCGGTGCCCGACATGTGGATCAGTTCGGCCGCCTGCTTCTGGATGGCGGCGACGACTTCGGGATGGCAGTGGCCGGTAGAGGTCACGGCAATGCCGGCGGAGAAGTCGAGGAACTCGTTGCCGTCCACGTCCTCGACAATGACGCCTCGGCCCCGCTTCGCCACCAGCGGATAGGAACGCGTGCAGGAGGGCGAGACATAGCTCTGATCGCCCTCGACGATGCGGCGGGCATTGGGGCCGGGCAGCGCGGTCCTGATGCGGGGACCAGTTACAGGATGAAGAATGTTGGCGGACATGATGTTTTCTCCCAAGGGCTTGCGGCGCCGCAGGACGGATGCCGGAGCTTCTGTCAGCCCGCAGGTACGTCCGGATCGGCCATACCCCGCGGGAGCCGGAAGGGAAAACAGGGAACTAGTCACCGGAAAAGAGATTAGGGCGGGCCATGGAAGGAGCCAGTCTGGCACGCACACGGACGAGCCCCACCCCAATGGCGGATGAATTGCTCGGCCTGGAGGTTAGCGCGGCCAAGGTGTGCTCCTGCTCTGATTATAGTCAGCCCGGATGGGCGGCGTAACCCCCCTGAATCTGAAGGCTTTTGCGCCTGCCGCAATGCCATCCTCCGGTACCGGGGAAGCAGGGTTGCCGGAACGGACTGTTCGACGGCAACTGCCCGGGGGAGTACTATCATCGATAGTAGTTGGCCGTGGGGCGCAGCTCCTGCTGCGGTAGACGGCAAAGTCACCGCCGATTGCATCTTCGAAACAGTCACAATGCCTCCGCCATCCAGCGGAGCGGAAAGGAGCAAGAACGATGTCACTGCTGAAGAAGTTGGCCCTGTGTCTGGTGCCCGTGGTTTTCTTCAGCCTCTTTCCCGTCCTGCTAAGCGCGCAGGACAACATGGGCATGAGCAACAAGCAAACGATGTCCGTGACCGGCTGCCTGAAGCAGGGAAGCGAGGCCGGGGGCTATTACATCATGGGTGAGGACGGCAAGATGTATGAGTTGTGGGGCAAGGGCCTCAGCGAGCACGTCAATCACAAGGTCACGGTGACCGGGACGCAGTCCATGATGGCGACGGGGCAGGAAAGCGCGAGGGAAGCCAGCGAGAAGCAGGAAGCCGGCAGCGCCTCCTACGTGGACTTGAGGGTGCACAACGTAAGAATGGTCAGTGAGAACTGCCAGTAATAGCCGCAACTAAGCCTGTCAGGAACGAGCCCAGGCCCACGGGGATCGGGCTCGTTCCTTCCACGGCCTACCGCTTTGCTTCCATGGCGACAGCGCGGGGGAACAGAATGTTGTTCTCCAGATGAATGTGCTGGTGCAGATCGGCCTCGAACTCCTGCAGTGCCTGATACAACGTGCGGTAGCTGGCGCAGGCATCGTCCGGAATGGCGTACTCACGGCTGAGTGAGCGCAGGGCGCGCAGGGCTTCGCCCGCTCCGTCATGCTCCTGCATCATCATCCGCACCGGGTTGATTACCGTTCCGAACATGGCAGGCGGCGCAGGTTCGCCGGCCACGTAACATTCTTCCAGGCGATTGAGGTAGGGGAAGAGGACCTGCTCTTCCTTCATCAGGTGTACGCTGAGCTCTTCCGCCAGAGACGAAAATACTTCCTGGATCTCTCTCAGTTCGGGATGATTCTGCCCGTGCACCCCGACCACCTTTGCGGTCAGGGCTGCGATGCGCCGCGTTTCTTCGCGCACGAAGGCGTGGTGCTTACGCACGATATAGGCGACAAGCTCGGCCAGGGGGCGGTTCTGCCAATCCTGCGCCTCGGCAGATTGGCCGGCCGTGGCAGCGGCGCTTTCCAGCCGTTGCAGCGCTACCTCAAGGGGGATGTTCACCTGAGCGCAGGCTTCGCCGAGGGTGCGGCTTCCGCCACAGCAGTAGTCAATACCGAGTTTTTCAAATTCGCGGGTAGTGTTGGGCTGCCCGGCGGCGATTTCGCCCACGGTTGTGGTGGCTGCGATTGTCATATTGTTCCTCTTGTTCCTCCGGCGACTGCCCGGGAGATTTGAACCGGCTGTCGCGTCACAGTTGCAGACTAGAGGAGGAGCCGCGGCTGAACTATGACTTCTGTCACGGCCAGCGCAAAATCCCCAGTCGGGATCCGGCAGCTACGATCGGCAGCTACTTTCCCCTGTGCTGCGGCTTCCGGCTCCGTTCCCCAGGCAGTCGGCAGGATCATTCATCAATCGCGCAGCCATGTTGCTGGACGGGGCAAGGTCACACCTCCTGAAAAAAATACATATCCGCTCCAGGAGGGGTTACGGCAGCGATTCGGCACAAGTTCTTCATTTCCCGGGACTCCTGTTGGTCTGGCCTTCTGGCACGAAGCTTGCATCTATCTGATGTAGCGGGAGGTCTCAGATGCCTTATCTTCGACTGTACTCGCGAGAGGTGCCGCTGGAAGAAAAACGGTTGATCGCGGAGAAGCTGATCTCAATTACGCTTTGCACATTTAACCTGTGCCCGGAAGAACGCAGCAGGATAACCATCCAGTTTGTACCGCGAAAACGCTCGTTCCCAGCCGGCGATCCATTGCACACCTCGAAGCCCTCGGACGTGCTGCTCGAAGTTTCTGACCGCGATCTGACAGTGGAAAAGGTGACCGCCTTCGTTAATGCGGCTGCCCCGATGCTGAGCCACTCGGCGGCGTTATCACGCAGGAGCCGCATAGCGCGGATGTTGGGACTACCGGTGGATGCCTCCAGCCAGATTGCATTCCAGTTCCGTGAATTCGGCTGCGAGAAGGAAGAGAAGAAAGATAAGAACGATATCGTCTGCGATCACTTCAGCGCGGTTCCACTTCGTAGGGCAGCCTGAACCAGTTCAGTCCGAAGGTCTGATCCCGTACGTCGGTCCCCCTCTCAATAAGAGCAGCACGCATGGTGCGCCTGATGGACGCTCGTAAGGAGTACTGCGGAGACACAGGATGGCTCAAACTACCCGCGCACGAAGGGATGCAACCTTGCAGGAAAGTAGCTTCATCCCAGCAGGCGCACACTAGTCAATCTGGCCGGGCGTCGCTAATCCTGACAGGAGACTCCCCCCGATGAAATCGATTCTGCGCATGACAGCAGCGGTGATTGTTATAGTCACTGCCTGCCTTGGACCTGGATTAAATGCACAAAGCTGGACCAACACTTCTACACGAGGTCTGGTTCTGAATCAGGCCATCGACCTCGGACCTCTTCCACCCACCGATACCATGAACATCATTGCCGTACTGCAGGTTCAGAACAGGGCCACGCTGCAGCAGTACATTCTGAACATTAACGATCCCAATAATCCCCAGTATGGGCAATCATTGACTCCGGCGCAGTTTGCAGCCAGCTATGCGCCAGGTGCCGCGCAGGTCCAGAGCGTGACGGCTTATCTTCGGGCGCAGGGATTCCAGGGCATCGCGGTAGAGCCAAACAACCTGTTTGTGGACGCGACCGGCACGGTGGCGCAGGTAAATGCCGCGTTTAATACCAATATTGAGCAGTTCAGTCAGAATGGGCAGACGGTATTCGCCAACACGGCAACCGCACAGGTACCAGGCTCATTGTCGGGGCTGGTCGTTGCAGTCCTGGGTTTAACCAATGCCGGCAAGATGCAGCTGCCACTGCATACCCAGCAAAATAGTATTCCCGACGTAGGCTTGCCGAACTATCCCGCATCCTACACGCCACAGGGTTATTGGACGGCATACAACGCTAACGGCGTTACCACCGGATCCAGGACCAATATAGCAATCTTCGCGGAAGGCAATGTGCAGCAGGTCATTACTGACCTGCGCCTGGCGGAAACTGCCTTTGGACTATCGCAGGTTCCGTTGCAGGTGGTGCAGGTGGGAATTCCCAGCACCGACACCTCCGGAGCTGATGAATTTGACATGGATACCCAGTACTCCACCGGAATGGCGGGCACAGTCAAAAAGCTCTACATCTATGACACCACTTCGCTGTCGGATTCCGATGTGGCGCTGATGTTCAGCCGCTTTGCAACGGACAATCTGGCCAAAGCCGGAAGCGCGTCATTCGGACTGTGCGAAATCTTCGCGTTCCTCGATGGCTCCATGCTGGCCGATGATGAGGTCTTTCTCGAAGCGGCCGCGCAGGGACAGACGGTATTCGCATCCACCGGCGACACCGGCGGCTTCTGCCCGGTCGAAGCGGGAACCAACGGCGTTCCGGCAGGCGCGCCTTTCGTGAATTATCCGGCAGCCTCGCCCTACGTGGTCGCCGTGGGCGGTACGACCCTGGTCACCAACACGGATGGAAGCTATGACGAGGAGCTGGCGTGGTACGCCGGCGGCGGTGGCATAAGCCAGTTTGAAGGCACGTCATACTGGCAAACCGCGGCCCAGGTGCCCAGTTCGCAGATCAACAGCAAAGGACTGCCGGACGTTTCCATGGTGGCCGATCCATACTCCGGAGTCACGATTTACCTGGATGGCACGCCCCAGTGCTGCTATGGCGGCACCAGCCTTTCCTCGCCCCTGGCGCTGGGGGTGTGGGCACGCATGCTGACGGAGAATCCCAGGCTGGGCTTTGCCTCGCCACGACTGTACTCGCTGTATGACGGGACCACCATCCCGGGAAGCTATCCCCAGGGCGGGTTCCACGACATCACTCTGGGAGTTAATTCGCCCTATCCCGCAACGCCGGGTTGGGATTATGCGACCGGTCTCGGCAGCCTATGGGTCAGCCAGCTAGCGACGGACCTGAGGCGCTGATTCAGCCGGCATTCGGGTGGGAGCAGGGAACCAGCGTGGTGGGCGGCGCAGTCCACCACGCCGGAAGCCACATTGGTCATCCGATGGAAGAATCCAGCTCGGTTTGCAGTCGCCGGAGGGACGGAATGGTCACGCTGCGATTGTCGATTTCGATGAGACCATCGGCCTGAAGACGGCTGAGATTGCGCGAGACCAGTTCGCGCACGGTGCCGATCTGCGCCGCCAGTTCGCTGTTGTTGGCCGGCAGCAGCAGCGTGATGGCATCGCCGTTGCGGCTCCCCTCCATCCTCGCCAGGCGAAGCAGCAGGGCAATCAGCCGGTGGCGCACCGTGGTGAACGACAGCTCTTCAATGAGGCCGACCAGCTTGCGCAGGCGCGCGCCCACCACTTTCAGCACCTTCAGCGCGACCTGGGGATGTTGCAGACATAGGGCCTGAAAATCCTGCCGGCTGAGGAAGAACAGGCTGCAATCGGTGACCGCCTGGGCGGAGGCGGGATAATTTCCGCCGTCGAATACCGGCAGCTCGGCGATGGAGTTTCCCGGCCCGTCGATGGTGAGCACCTGCTCGCGTCCGCCGGCCGAGCTCTTGAAGATGCGCACATTACCGGTGTGCACCACGAAAAGCCCGGCACAGGCATCCCCTTCGGCAAAGATGAGTTCGCCCGAGGAATAGCGGCGCTGCGCCAGGCGCGCGCTGACGAAGGCGAACTCCTGCTCCGAAAGACCGGAGAAGATCGGCACCCGCTTCAGCAGGGCCCGCGATGACTCGTTGTCCACGGCCATGGCACGATTGTACGCAAAGCGGCAAACGTCGTGCGCAGGCTGGCGTGAGATGCGGCGGCGAAAGTCGGGGGCGCTCCGTCATGCAACGGCGGAGGCGCCCCGTGGCAGGCTGGATCAGTGCGGTATTATCCCGACGAAGAACTCCGACATGCCGGGCGAGGTTGCGCCGTCACCGGGGCAGGTTGTCAGCCCAAGCAGATCGCAGATCAGACGGAGCTCGCTTCCCTGCATGTGGTGGGTATTGGACTGGTAGCTGCGCCGGACCTGAGGCCCGATCAGCACATGCCAGATATGCCCGCCACAGTTCAGGGGATCGTTGTTGCCTCCGCAGTGATTGTCGCTCAGTTCACCTTCGTCGAAGGTGACCATGAGCACGCCATCGCCGCCCGCCTGGAATGGAGGACTCGCCAGCAACTGCGGCAGAAAGGTCTGCAGATACTGGTCGGCGGCTTCCAGCGCCTGCTGGTCATCAATGCCGTCGTGGGCATCATGGTCAAGATCGGGAGTGATCCAGACGAAATTGGCCAACCGGTTGTTCTGGATGTCCAGCAGCATGAACGGGTCGGCCGGCATCATGTTCCACTGCTCCGGCAGGTGGTACCAGACGTCGGTGTAGAAGGGGAACGGGTTATGCCGGCGCACGTAGAGGCCGTACTGGTAACCGATGTACCCGATAGTGGGCATTGACTGAAAATACCCCTTCCAGGTTTTTCCCTGCGCGGAGAAGTGTCTTACCAGGTTGTCGATGTCGATGGGCTGGCTGCATCCATCGCCGTTACAGATGCCGTTGTCTCCCCCGCCGCCATGGGGCGCCATGCCGGAGGTCAGCTCGCCATAAGCCAGCCATGAGCCGTGCGAATCGGAGTAGACCTGCAAGCCCTGAGAGTATTCGTCGGCCAGCGACTTCAGATAAGGCATGTATTCCTGGGCGTAGTTGATACTGCGGTTTTCCTCCATGATGACGACCACGTGATTGGAGCGCATGGGAGTCAGGCCATTGGGGTCTGACGAGCCATGGAAGGTCGCCGCGCCTGAGGCGTTCCCTGAGTCCTGCGCGCACGCCACTGCGATGGTGAACAGAACTGTGAAGACGAGCAAAAGAACCCGATTGCGGGACATGTGAACTCCTGGCACCTGAATTTGCTGTTAATTCGCACCCACCCTGCTGGAAATCGTGCTGCGCAACTAACTGCCCAGGGATCTCCGCTAACTTCGCCGAGTCCGTGGCGCGCTATCCGGAAGGAAGTCGGGCAACCACATTCGGCAGAAGCCGCCCGGCTTTTTGCACGAGCTAACGTGTGGGAAAAAGAGTACCCCGCCAGGCAGCCAGAAGTAGCCGGACAGAAACCCTAGTCCGGGTAATTAATTCCCCCTGGTATCGTCGGGACTCTCGCCGCCCGCGGGCGGAATGTAGTGCTCCTGCCGACCCTGACCGGCCCGGAGGGTGGTGGTTTTACTGCATCGAAGATCAGCAGGTCTGGAAAACCTGGATGCGAACTGCTGAATCGTAGCTTGCAGCGGGATTGTGACCGCAGGTCGAACCCGGGAGGCTATTTCCATGCTGGCCGCGCAGAGGATCCTGATCGGTATCGTGTTGTTTGCATTGGCTACATCGCAGGCGTTTGCCGCCACCGGCAATAATGGCGGCGCGCCGCAAAACGCCACCTCGTCCACTCAGCCCACAACGCAGCACTTCAATGTCGTACCCGCCATCTCTGCGCCCGGCCAGTTTGTTGAATTCAACTGGAACGTAGGGAACGCGAGCGCGTTTTCCGTAGCTCCCAGCCTGCAGGGAGAGGACAAGACCCCGCTGCCGCCGGCCGCCTCGCATTATGTGCAGGTCGCGCCCGCGGTAAGCACGGTTTTTACGGGTGTGGCGAGTGCCGGCTCTTCGCGGCCCCTGACGGCGTCGCTGACCATCGTTCCCGTTAACCTCGCCGCGTCCTCCGGCAAGGTCGCTGCCGGGCAAACCGTCACTCTCAGCTGGTCGGGACCGAACAACGGCAGCTCGTATTTCCTGACCACGCTTCCGGAAAACTCGACCATGCCACTGGTTGCCGACTCCTGTGCCGGGTCAATCTGCACCGGCAAATACCTGACCGCGCCGCTGGGTGCAAACAGGACTTTCCTGGTAAGCGCCACCGGCCCGTATCAGGGCCAGGCCTGGTCGCAACCGGTTGCCATTTCGGTGACCGGAGGCATGTCGCTAGCGTGTGCCGCCAGTCCGGTTACGCCCTCCTCCGGCGGCGCTGCCACCATCTCGTGGAGCTCGAGCAACGCGATTTCCGTCAGCATCGATCAGGGGATCGGCAACGTCTCGCCGCCTGTCAGCGGCAGCGTGACGGTCCATCCCACGCAAACCACTACTTACCGCTGCACGGCGACCGATCGCTTCGGCGATCATCTTTCCTCGCCCGCCAAAGTGATCGTAAGCACCGGCGACGTGAACAACCTGAATCACATCACCTTTCTGCTGCAGGAAAATCGCTCCTTCGACAACTACTTCGGCAATCTGGCCTATTATCGCGTCAATATCGACCACATTCCCGGCGCGCAGATGAGCGATGTGAACGACCTGCATAATCTGCCCCCCGGTTTCATGTTGCAGAACTCAGCGGGGCAGAGCTTTCCTCCCTACCATCAGCGGACGGAGTGCATCGACGGACTGAACGTCAGTTGGAACGCGAGCCACACCGACATGGACCTGGTAGGCGGCGACTGGCTGCACCTCACCAATAACTCGCAATACCTGATGGACAACTTCCTGATCATGACCACCCCCAGCCAGTACGATTCCACGAACACGCGCCCGCTGGGCTATTACGACTGGACCGACCTGCCCTACTATTACGAACTGGCAACCCAGTTCGACACCAGCGATACCTTCTATTCGCCGGTGCCGGACACCACCGTCATCAATCGCATGTATCTGTTCGCCGCCACCTCCTACGGCAACATCTTCCCGCCCGCCAGCAACAACATTGCATGGGTAAAGCCGACCATTTTTCGCGTGCTGCAGAACGCGGGGATCAGCTGGCGTTACTACTATCAGGACGACAGCATCTTCCTTTCGCAATGGGCGGACTGGAACAACCCGCAGATCCAGGCCAATGTGCGCAACATTCAGGAGTGGTACAACATTCTGGCCAGCCAGAATGCCGATCAGGACCTGCCGCAGGTGGTTTTCATTGAACACGCGGCCGCCACCGGTTACGACGAGCACCCGGGGAACAACGTCCAGAAGGGCGCTGCCCGCGTGCAGCAGATCCTGAGCGCACTGCTGACCAGCAACGCCTGGCCGGACTCGGCGTTTATCCTCACCTATGACGAGGGCGGGGGCCTGTTCGATCAACAGCCGCCGATTCTGGTGAATCCACCGGACGACTGGCCGCCGTCTCCATACCAGTCCGGGGCATACATCCGTGGACTGTTCAACGTGACCGGCTTCCGCCTGCCGGTCATTCTGGTGTCGCCATGGTCGAAGCCGCACTTCGTCTGGCACATGCCCACCGATTACACCAGCATTCTCCGGCTCATCGAGAGCCGCTTTGCTCTGCTGCCGCTGACGCAGCGCGACGCCACCACCGGCGACCTGACCGATCCGGCCAACGGGCCGTTTGACTTCTCCTCGCCGCAGATGTTGCAGATCCCGCCGCTGCCCACGCAGCCGACCACCGGCACCTGCGACTACAGTCTGGAGAGCTATCCGCAATAGGAGAGCCAGAAACGTGGACAAGCCGGCCTGAAAACATGGCCGCGCTCTTCCGGTGCTGAGGGCGTCAACCTGTCGAGATCAAATCGAAGAGCGCAGCAGGCGTAAGAGTGCGGAACATACCTGACCTGGCTGCCATCCTGACCAGGGGCGGAATGGAGCTCATACCCTGGATCGCTTATGAGATTATGAAAGGCCGGATCCCGTGCCACTGCCGGTCTCCGGTCCTGCTGATGTGATGCGGAACACCGCCAGGCCGTTGGTCGCCCGGGTGCACGGCTCCGCCGGTCCTGCGAAACGGCTCTATCAGGACGCATCCTCTCCCTGGCCGGCATCGCTGCCGGCCGGAGGCGGACCATGACGCAGATTGTTACCTTCCTGTGGACCTACAACAGTGCGTAGCTCAGGGGAGAGTCCGGTCTTACCAGACAGACGTCCGCATGAATGTCTTCCGCTTCTTCGAGCGGCGTGTATCGGTCTGCCCGGATGGTGAGAAAGCAGAACATGCAGATACTCTCTTTGTCCGATTGACGACTGAAGCTCGGCCGAGGGTCGAATGTCGGACTGTTCATGATGAACTCCCAGGGCCCGCAGGGTCAGCCGGAGTCTCCGTTAAACTCTGCGGGCTTGTGCCATTTCGTCGGTTTCACCATACGTCCCAGCTTACGCACGCATCGGTGATGGCCGTCACCGTTCAAAGTGTTGGCGGCGCGGAATGGCACGTGCGCATGGCAAGACGCCGGACCAGCCCTGAACGCTGGGGATACAGGCGCCGGGGCGACCGGCAACTGCCTCATCCGCCGCCGACGAAATGAACGATCTCCAGACGATCGCCGTCATGCAGGGCGGTTTCCGGCCATTGAGTGCGTGGAACGATTTCGCGGTTCAGCTCCACTGCCACGCGGTCGCCCTTCATCCCGAGCTGCTCGATGAGCTGTGCTAGGGTCAGGGACTCGCGAAAACTCTGCTCCTTGCCATTGATCAGCAGGCGCATCCAGACAGTTTGAGGTTTCAGCTCCCAGGTTTCAAGACGGCGGTGGGCTGAACCTCTGCCCGCTGACGGGCGACAGCCTATACCTGACAGCTTTCTCCCGGCAGAGAGAAAGGCAACCGCCATCAGCGGCCCGGCCCCGGCTTCACCTGCAGGTGTCCACTCCCCGCTCGATGGCGGTGCCTTCCTCGTAGTCGTTCCAGGTTTCGATCATCAGGAAGGGCAGCGGACGCTGCTGATCGTAATAGCGCCGGAAGAGCCTGAGCGTGTCGCTGAAGGTGCGGCCGCAGCGCGCATCCATCCTGCGATTCTGGCTCCAGCTCGCGCGGGAATCGTTGAAGCCCGGCCAGGCCGCGCCCACGGCGATCTTGTTGGGGTACTGCGTGACAATCGTGCGATAGAAGTTGTCCAGATACTGCTGGCCCCAGTTGCTGCCGTTGGCCTGCCATCCCTGGCTGCCGGGATTGACCCAAGCGTAGAAGCCATCGAAGTCGGTGGCCATTTGCGGGTGTGCGTCCTTCATGATGAGCAGCGGCGGGATGTCCCACGAACCAGTCGTCTGGCGCACGCGGTTCCAGTCCACATGGCCACCTTTGGGAAAGATGAAGATCATCGGCCGGTCCTGGTATTGCAGATACGCGTTGCGGGGCACGACCGCGTGCGGCCCGATGTAGTGGTCGTACGCATATTGCAGATCGGCGATGACCGCGTCGGTCTCGGCCGCCGGATCGCGGTCGTCCTCGTCGTACATGATGGCCAGCCGGAAGTCTTTTTCCGCCGCCACCTGCTGCAGCAGCGTGTAGGCGCGGTCTTCGAACGCATGATGCGCGCCGTACCAGTTCACCACGAATGCCGCGATGCCAAGCTGTTTGGCCTGGTCGATCTGCTTTTCCATGACGACCCGGTCCTGGGAGGAATAGCCGACGTTGATGTGTCCCGGCTGGCCGAACCAGGGCAGATAGACGGCCAGCATCGTCGGTTCGCTGGCGCCGCCAATAAAGCTGTTGGCGGCAAGCGACGAGTGAAGGCCCGTCCGGTGGCATCCGCTCAACAGCAGCAGGGCCAAGGCCATCGCCGGCAGGTTGAGCCGACGGAAGTGAATGTTCAGCAGAAACATGTGAGTAGCGGTTTATTCAAATGTCTTGGATGTGAATTCCAGCAGGAACGTTGGAAGGCAGATGGACAGCCGTGGGCGGGCTCCCGGTACCGCGCGTACAACCATGCAGACATCTCCTGCGCCGGCGAATCAGGGCTTTCCTCTGCCGATCGGCGAAAGGCGGAAGGCGAAATGGCAGGCCGGCCACGGTTGGCTACCCGCTCATGTACCCCAGGAACTTCTGCGGTGAGTTGTCGAAGCCGGGGAAGACCGTGGTCAGGTGCGGGTTGCCAAGGTGCCGGGAGACGGCCTCACCGAGCACCCGGCGGAAATCGGTGGCCAGCGCCAGATCGCGGCCTTCATTGAGCTGTGAGGGATCCAGCCCCGGCCAGCGTCCGTACATGCGCCCGCCGCGCACCGCCCCGCCGAGAACGAACATCACGTTGGCATGGCCGTGATCGGTGCCGCGATTGCCGTTCTCGCGCGCCGTTCGCCCGAACTCCGACATGGTGACGATCACCGTGTCTTCTGCCAGCGTCCCCAGGTCGGTCCAGAAGGCGGCGATGGATTGCGAGAAGTCGCGCAGCACGTTGGCGAGCTGGCCCTCAGTGGCGCCTTCGTTGACGTGGTGGTCCCATCCGCCGATATCGGTGAAAGCGATCTGCACCCCGACATCGGCCTTGATGAGTTGCGCGGTCTGGCGCAGCGCATCGCCGAAGCGGCCCCGGGGATAGTTGGCGCCGGCCGCCGGCATGTAGCGCTGCGGGTCGGCCGATTTCAGCATTCTGACCGCCTCGAAGGTCTCGCGGCCGGTGCCGCGCAGCACGGTGTCAACCGATTGCGCATACATGGCTTCGAAGGTGTTACCCAGCGGTGCGGCAGCGGGATTGCCGCCCGCGATGCCAAAGCCGCTGAGACTGCTCACCGCGACCGCCGGGGCCTTGCCGGAGAGAATGCGTGGCAGGGAAGTGCCAAGGGCAACTGCGCGAAACGCAGTGCCGCCGGATTCGGAACCTTCGCCAGAGGCGGCGCCGGCCGCGCCTTCGCTCTGCAGTGTGCGGTTCAGCCAGCCATCGCCGGTGCTTTTCACGCCGGGCGTGCCCGACTCCATGTAATCCTGGGCATCGAAGTGCGAGCGCGTCGTATCCGGCGAGCCGGCGGCATGAACAATCGCCAGATGACCCTGGTTCCAGAGCGGCTTGAATGAAGCCAGCGACGGATGCAGCCCGAAGAAGCCGTCGAGATCGATGACCTGACCACGCGGGATATTAATGCTGGGCCGCATCGCGTAGTAGGCCGGCTCGGCGTGGGGCACGACGATGTTGAGCCCGTCGGCCGCGCCGCGCTGGAAGATCACAACCAGGCGCCGCTTCGGTCCCGGGGTCACGGCGCCCGAGGCCGCGCGTGCGAGAAACGAGGGAATCGCCGCCGTGCCGACAACCGCCATGGCGCCGTGTTTGAGGAATACGCGTCGGGTGATGCCCTTCATTTTCTCTGAAACTCCGGTGAGCCCAGCAGCAGGCCGGCGATGACATTGACGTTCGCCGGTCGGCCTGCGTCCTGCGCCTGGGCTGCGAGCTGCGGACTGACGACCCGCTGCTCGATGGTGTCGTGGGTCTGGGTGGAGACGTCACCGGCCAGCAGCACCTGCTCCAGCACGCGCTGCGCCTCGTATGGATCCGCCGCTTCGGTCGGTGCGGTTGCGGAGGCCAGGCCGGCATGCGAGGAAGCCGCGCCTGAGTTCATCAGTTGCCCAGGATTGAAACTGGCGCCCGGCAGCCGGTTGGTAGCCAGCGCCAAACCGAAGTTCATGCGGTCGAGCAGCGCTGCCGAGTTCACCCACACATCCGCCCTGGTCGAATAGCCGGTGGGCGGCTGTGAGCCATACAGCGGCTGACCCATTTTGTTCAGCATGAACAGCAGCGGCTGCGGGTCGCTGACCTCGGCTTGGGTTGCGCGCAGCGACGAAACCACGAACTCGAACGGCGTCTTTACCCGCGAACGGTACGCCTGGGGCGCGCGAAACTCCGTCGAATGGAACATGGTCCGCAGCACCTCGCGAAGATCGCCATCGCTCGCGATGAAGGTCTTCGCCATCGCCTCAACCAGCGGCTGCGGCGGATTGTCGGCGACGAAACGCTGCGCCAGTTCGGTGGAAATGAAGCGCGCGGTTGCCGGCTGATGCGCCAGTAGCCTGAGCACCTCCAGGCCTTCCTCCTCGCCGCTGGCCCTGATGCGATGGCCGAGCACCACCTTGTCGCCCGGCTCATGCAGCCGCGGCCGGAAGACAAACCCGCCGCCCTGCTGCGGCTGCTCCAGGGTCCAGCCGGTGAAAACCCGCGCGACCTCGGTCACATCGTGCTGCGTGTAACCGCCATTGACGCCCAACGTGTGCAGCTCCATCAGTTCGCGCGCGTAGTTTTCGTTGAGGCCGCTTCGCCGCTGCTGCTGATTGCTTTGCGGATTCGGCTGCGGCGGGCGTGGCCGATAGATTGCAGCAGGACGCCGCGTCCAGTATGGTCGCGGGCCAGGACCCGGCTTGCCGAGCGCCGCGTCGGAGTTCGGGCCCTCGCTCTGCCAGTTGTCCAGGTAGAACAGCATCGCCGGGCTCTGTGCCGTCGCAATCAGCAGGTCCCTGAACTTGCCCAGCACGCGCGGGCGAATCACATCGCGCTCATAGGCGGTGACCAGATAGCGGTCGGAGCCCTTGCCGATGAACACGTTGAAATGGTTGAACCAGAAATCGGTGAGCACCTCTTCCAGTTGGCGGTCGCTGTAAACCGCGCGTAGCAGCTTGCCCGCCTGCAGTTCTCCATCGACCACCGCCTCCGGATGATTCAGCGCAACCACAGTTTCGCGTTGCTCGGGCGAGAGACCAGCCAGCAGAGCCTGCCGCGTTGGGTACGGGATACCTTGCAGCAGATCGCGCTGCTGTGCGACGGGCAGGCTGAGGATGCGCTGCATGCGCGTCGCGGGTGACAGGGCGATAAGATCGTTAATCTCGCGGTGCGCTTCGCGTCGGGCAAGCTGCTGTTGCCCTGTCAGATCGGCGGGTTTCACGGCGGTTGCGGCAGCGTTTTCCGCAGCCGTCGGCCCCTGCTTCTGCTCCTGTTTCTGCTCAATGCGATCCAAGGCGGCGGCATAGATGGCGTGACGATACGCATCGGCCGGCATGGGAAGCCTGCCCTCCATCACGGCCCTGGCCACCGGAGCAGGCGGGAAGCTGAAGACAATGTCGCGGGTGCTCATCTGCAAAGTGCGATAGCCGGAGAGCCGGGCCTGCATGGCGCCGTTGTCGATCCGCTCGGGATGCAGTTGCAGGTCAATCCATCTGTCCACGCCCTTCGCCATCACTGCTTCGACATCGCCCGGACGCGGACCGAAGGTGAGGCGTTCGAGCGCATGCAACGCGAGCCGGCGCTCATCCCCTGCGCTGGTCTTCTGCTTCTTCGCGTAAACGCCGGCTGCCGTTACCACGATCATCAGCGCGGCGAAGCCGATTGCGGAGCGTCTCATCTCATTCCCGCGTTGCTGTTTATAAACCGGGACGAGGTGGAAAGTTGCAGCGTTTCCGGCGCGGTCCTGGCCAAGACAGGACCAGGGAGGGAAACTGTCATGCCCGATACCAAGCGGAGACCCTTCAGAAGTAATCGCGCAGATGACCGAAGCTGGCCACCTGCAACAGACGCCCGGTGCCGTTTCCCGGGTGCACCTCGCCGCGCTCCAGCATCCAGGTGTTGTGGTGCGGCACGAAGACGGCGTGCAGACCCGCCTCCAGCGCCGGATTGATGTCCGATTTCGGACTGTTGCCGACCATCCACGTAAGATCGCGCACCAGAGCGTATTTCTCCACCACGGCGGCATACGTCGGCGCGTCCTTCTCGCTAACGACTTCGATGGCAGTGAAGTGTTCCCTCAGACCGGAGCGCTCCACTTTGCCCGTCTGCTCGGTAACGTTGCCCTTGGTCAGAAGAAACAGATGGTGACGCCGCGCGAGTTCGGCAAGGGTTTCGGGCACCTCAGGCAGGATTTCCATAGGGTGCTCCGCGATTGCCTGGGCAAAGCCGTGGATGGTTTCGTGCAGGGCGGGTGTGAGCGGCTCTACCGACAACTGCTCAAAACATTTCACCAGCGCCAGGGCGAAGCTGTGCATGCCGTATCCGTGTTGCCGGATATTTTCCCGCTCCACGTCGTACAACACCCCGCGCACCTGATCGGGGGTGTACTCACGATGATTCAGAAACGAGATGAAATTCGCGATCGCGCGTTCGAAGTAGATATTGTTTTCCCAGAGCGTGTCGTCAGCGTCGATGAGCAGGGTCTGTCCGGGCGGGAAGCGGCGCTCGGGGGGCATGAAGCTATCTTAAATGGCCGCCTCCTCCTCGCATCTCCTCCTGGGCGGGCACCGGCAGCTCGTCCAGCTGCCACAGGGTGCCGCTATGGGCCTCAATCAATTTTTTGGACCGGCTCAGCAGGTACTGGGTCCGTGCCAACGCCCGCTCTGTATCGCGGATCAGCGTCTCGGCGTGCTCAAGCAGACGCCCATTCCCGGCTTCGAGAGTCTTGGGGTGAACAGCGGCTTGTACTTCTCAATGCTCACAACTGACTGCTCGTGCCGGTGATGGGCCGTTGTCAATAGGCCGTCGGTGGCTCAGCCTGAAAGGGCACAGGTGGGTTCGATGCTCCGCAGGTTATCCGCGATGCCAGCCTGCGGCGTGCCGCAGCCCGGTCCGAATCCAGGAGAGCCGGCGTTGGTGCCGCGCGCGTCAGGCGGGCAAGCCTCATGCGGGCGCGCGGCATCCAACTGCGCCAGGAGTCGCCAAAATGCCGCTCATACAGAGCTCGATACGCGTCCTCGGTAAGGTCCTGCCCAAAATCCTCTCGCCCAAAGCGCACGCTATTGCCGACTACGGCACAGCAGGCATTTTTCTGCTTGGCGCCCTGCTGTTCTGGAGGCACAGCAAGCGTGCCGCAGTAGCCTCGCTGATCTGTGGCGCGGCGGAAACCACGGTCGCGGCACTGACGGATCATCCTGGCGGCCTGAAAAAGGCCATCAGTTTCCCCCTGCACCGCAAGATCGAACTGGGATTGTCCAGCATGGCCGCCACCATGCCCGAGTTTCTTGCCTTTGGGGAGGAGAAGGAGAAGGCGTTCTTTCACGTCCAATCGGCAGTGATCGCCGGCCTCACCGTACTTACCGATTTTGAATCCCGGCATCTTGCCGGAGAGCGGGAAATTGCCGCATGAGCTCTCCGGCAAAAGCCGGGCAGTTATTGTCCTGAGACCCTGGTAGCGATATCCGGCGAGGCTCCGTGGGCCAGCATTCGCTCTCTGGCGCGGTCCAGCAGTGTCCACTCGGCCTGAAAATCGCTGTACAGTTCACGGTGGTTCGCCCTGGCGGACAGCAACTCCGCGGTGCGCGCCAGCAGCAGTTGCAGCGCCAGGCGCGGGTCGGATTCCTCGCCCAGGATGTTGCTGCCGCTCAGCCCAACGCGCCGCAGCTGCCCGTCGCTCTCCACCTCAAGCCAGGCCTCCTGATTCTGGTCGACCTCTACCTCTCCACGCGCCTGCAGTCCGCGAAACAGATTGTGGAGCTGCTGCCGGTCAGGGACGATGCCATCGGTAATGGCCGTGCGCAGCACTTCTTCGAAACGCTCGCGATAGCTTTGCCACTGCCGTTCGGTGCCGAGCTCGCGCTCCTGCTCCTCCTCCAGCTGATTCTGCAGCGCGCGCTGACGATCCTGATCGCCAAGCTGCCTGGCAGCGGACATTTCGTCGTACAGCACGGCCGCATCCCCGGAGGGACGGTGCCGCAGCTCGCGATCGGGACTGAAGCGTCCGGTCAGCAGGTACGAAGCTTCCAGCAACGGCACCGGCACGGCATGGGCCTCCAGGATGACCACCGGCATCAGCCACTTCGCACGAATCGCCTGCTCGGTGGCCTCGTGGCAATCCGAGCTGCGGCGGTAGGTGCCTGGCACCTGCTCGATGCGGATGACGCGCAGCTCCAGTTCCGGGTGCCGCTCGGCGTAATGCACGAAGCTGCGGGCTACCGCCTTGGGCCCGGTCACGCCGAAATCGTTCAGCAGATTGCGGTGCGCCGAATGCGGGAAGTACAGGTTGAGAACCTGCTTGGCGAAATCGGCGCAGTTTCGCGTCAGCCCGTTGTAATGGTTCACGTTTGCCCGCGCGTTGAACTCGCGCACGAATTTCTCGTCCTGCTCCGGCGTGGTCCGGACAGCGAAGATGTAGACCTCGCGCACGAAGGCCGCCGCCACCGAGTCGCGCCAGTTGGCGTTGGGATTGTCGACGCAGCGCCGGCTGCTGCACACTTCGGGCAGATACTGCTGCCGGTATCGCGCCTGCAGGATCCCGCGCAGTTCCGGCGACCCGAACAGGGGCCGTTCGTCGGCACTGTCCACCCCGTACAGGTAGACGGTCAGTGGCACCACGTTCCACTCGTAGGGCTGATCTTCTCTGAAGTAATGGTAGTTCTGCAGAACCGAGCCCGCTTCGCCGGGAGCGCACATGCGCAGCCTGACCGGCGAGGCCGCGCAGACCCGAGAAAGATAGATCCCGGCGTGACCTTCCCCAATAATATTGCCGGTAGCGATGCCGCGATGCTCGTTGGGCTTGGCGTCGAGCATCAGGCCGATATCGGCCCGCGCCGGCACGCAGTCGGCGAGAACCACCAACGCTAGTGCAATGCCTGCAGCAATCCGCATGTGCCCCCGCCCGCCTGGCTTTCCACCGCACCTGCGGACTTCCCAGCTCCCCATGAATGTTCTGGACGGCGAGATTGACAAATCCGCTCGTCTCCGTCTTCGTCATCATGTGAGATGCCATGGCGCCGGCCTGGAGAGTTGCGCGCGATTCGTATTTCCCGGGAGAGGGGGGATTTTATCCGGCGAGAGCTTTCACAGAAATTGCACCCGGTGTTTACATTTTGTTGACAACTCAGCACTTGCCCGGCTGTTAGCCTTTTCCCATTGGCGCTAGATCGGCGGATGAGACAGGTCGACGCGGACCAGCGACTCCTGGGCAGGGCTCATCCGCCGACAGGGTTCAATCCTCCGGAAATCCGGCTTCCCGGCAGGCACAGCGGCGGTGGGGCGCATAGTGAGGCGAGATCTCATGGCACCCCAATTGGGGTTGGCTGCTGTGCCTGGCGGGTTTTTTGCACAGCAGCTTTTCGGACGCACCGAAAGTCGTTGCACTACTTTGCAAGCTCGTCGTGATATTGGAGTTGAGGTTAAGCCCAGCCAAGCGGCTGGCTTTCGTGTTTATGGCCACTTTTGGGCCATACACTGGCTGAAGCTCAATAGGCCAGAAGAATTCGCAGGTCGCGGACGTTGTTCCCGGTCGGTCCGGTCACGATGGCGTTGCCCAGCGCCTCGAAGAGTGGAAAACTGTCGAATTTTGCCAGAGCGGCCGCCGGTTCCAGGCCGCGCCGTCGTGCCCGCTCCAGCGTCGATCCGTCCGCAATCGCCCCGGCGGCGGGACTGTTGCCGTCAATTCCGTCGGTACCGGCGCTGAGCACAGTGATCTGCTCGCCTGCGATCTGCTGCGCGCAGTGCAGCGCGAACTGCTGATTGCGTCCGCCACTCCCGGAGGCGGCGTCCACCTTCACCGTCACCTCGCCGCCGGAGATGAGGCAGGCCCGTGACACTCCCCGGCGCAGGTCGCGCAGTCGCCGCAGCAGGTGATCTGCCGCCTGCCGGTAGTCCCAGTCGTCGCATGCATTGTCCACCTCGACGGCGAATCCCGCCAGCACGGCGCGTTCTACCGCCGCGTGTACCGCTGTGGCATTCGACAACACGGTGATGTAACGCGAGCGCGCGAAGGCTGGGTCGTCGGCCTTCGGTGTCTCCTGCAACTGGTCGCGCTCGAAAAGCATACGCACTGATGCCGGAAAGGCTCTGAGCAGATGGTATCGCCTGGCGATTGCGTAACAGTCGGCCACGCTGGTGCTGTCGGGCATCGTCGGCCCCGACGCCAGCGCATCCGGGCAGCTTTCGGGAACGTCGGAGACCAGCACTGAGAGCTGGTAAGCCGGCGTGGCTGCGCGTGACAGACGCCCGCCCTTGAGCGCCGACAGGTGTTTGCGGATCGCGTTGATTTCGGCAATCGGGGCTCCCGAATGCACCAGCGCCCGGTAGGTCTGCAGAATATCGGGCAGGGAGATGGCGGCACTGATCGGCTTCTCGGCGATGGCGGAGGCTCCGCCGCTGATGAGAAAGATGACCAGCGACTCCGCCGACAGTCCGCTGCACAGCCGCAGCATCGCCTCCCCGGCGCGCAGCGAACCCTGATCGGGCAGAGGATGCCCGCCGGCAAACTGCTGAAAACCGCCCAGCTCCGGCGCGGCAGGACCTGGCGCGGCGATGATTCCGCCCAACCTGCCGCCCAGGATCCCGGCGAGCGCCTCGGCCATGCTGCGGCCCGCCTTGCCCATCGAGATCACCAGCGGGCGGGCGAATGCGGCCAGGTCGTAAAGCTCGTTTCCGACCCGCAGGTAATTTTCTTCCTGCTGCAATCTTCGGCGGAAGGCTGCCGGAACGCTGCACTCGCTAAGTGCCTGCCCGAACATGTCACGCGCCCGCTCGCGCATCTCGCGGAAAAGAGCGTCGGAGGCGGTGTCGGTAGGTGGTTCGGGCGGGTTGGGCATGAGCGGTGATTATAGAATGCGGCGCTGCGACTCTCGCGCTTCACTCTTCGCTCCGCCGCACTGCTACTTCTGCAGAAGTTCCCTCACCCACTTCTCCACCGTCATGCGCATTTCGCCGAGATGTCCCTGGAAGAAGTGATCTCCAGGAATCAGCACCAGCTTCTTCGGCCTGGCGGCGTGCGCCACCACCCGCTCCAGCGCCAACCGCGGGCCGTACTGATCGTGATTGCCACTGACGAACAGCTTGGGCTTGCTGCAGTCGCGCAGAAACGACCAGGAGTACGCTCCGCCCTGCACCGGTGTGCCGAGGGAGATCAGCGCCTTCACATCGCCATCGGGACAGGCGGCGCGCATCCCGGTCGCCGAGCCGAAAGAGAAGCCGGCAAAGATGATCGGCAGCCCGAATTCGCGTTTCAGCCAGGCAAGCGCGGCCTCAACGTCGGCAACCTCGCCGCGCCCTTCATCGTGCTCACCCGCGCTCAATCCCGTGCCCCGGAAGTTGAAGCGCAGCACAGGGAAGCCAAACGAGTTCAGCGCCTTCATGGCGTGAAAGACGACTTTGTTATGCATGCTTCCGCCGCCCAGCGGATGCGGATGGCACACCAGGCCTGCATGGGTTGCGGTCGCAGTGCCGGCATTCAGCAACGCCTCCAGTTGTCCTGCGGGGCCTTCGATGAAAAACGACCGGATGGCTGGTGTAGAGGTGCTCAAAGAGATTGCTCAGAACAAATCGGAGAAAGAATGTACTGCAGCCTGGAGAACTTCCCGACCGCTCCGATGGCGCAGAAAATTCTAGCCCCGCAGGCTCGCTATTCACTGCGGGGCTGAAGCGTCTGCGGTCCTGCGACCACGGAGCAGCAGACACTGTAACCCAACTCACCTCTCTGGCGCGTTATTTTTTTGTGAAACTATCGCGCCGGAGTGCGCCAAAAGAAACCTGATTACCAAAGTGCGCCGTCCTGCGGACAATCAGCACACTTCAGTGCAATTGCTCCGGTGCAGGCGCATGGTGCGGAAGCGCCTCCGGCATCTCCGAGACGTTCCACGCCCAAGCCGCCAGCAGGGCCGCGCCCTCGTTGATCTCGTCGGGAATCACCTTGTCGAAGGTGTCCGTCTGGCTATGATGTGCCTCGCGGTAGTGCGCCGGAAGCTGTACGCAGAAGTACGCCGGCACTCCCTCACGCAGAAACTCGACGTGATCCGAGCCGGCGAAATAACGTGTGCTGAGTGCCTGCAGATCGAAGACCTCTTCGAGCGGCAGATAGATCTCCTGCATCAGCGGCGCGGTCTCCCACAACTTCTCCAGCGCGATGCTGAACACCTTGCCTGTTCCCGTGTCATGAATCAGGACGGCATCGATCCTGGCCAGTTCAGCGGCGTGGTTTTTGATGTACGTCTCCGCCCCAATTCCACCCTCCTCCTCGCCGGTAAACAGGATGAAGGTGATGGTGCGCTTCGGCTTCCACCCCAGCGCCTTCAGTGCGCGCGCGGCCTCCAGCGCCGCCATGGCGCCGGTGCCGTTGTCCAGCGCCCCCTGGCCCAGGTCCCACGAGTCCAGATGGCCGCCGATAATGACGCGCTCCTCCGGATGCTCGCTGCCTTTGATCTCAGCGACCGTGATGGAGGCCGGAACCGACTTCTCGGTGAAGGTCTCCTGCAGGTTGAACTTCATGGTCACCGGGCCTGCCTGCGTCAGCCGGTACAGCAGGTCATAGTTTTCGTGCGTCAGAAAGGCCATGGGGACTTCCGTGGGACTGTAGCGCGCGAACCCGCCTGTCATGTTGTACAGGCTGCCGGTCTTGCCGCTGTCGGTCAGCATCAGCGCCGGCTGCTCGGCGGCAACCTGCCGCAGCACCTGCAGGCGGCTGCGGAAATCCGTTTCCTCGGGTACGCCGCGCGCGGGCGGAATCACCGCGTCATACGCATTCTCCGGATTGGGGTCGAGCTTCGAGAGGTCCGCCGGTTTCCGCAGCATGACAATTTTGCCCTTCAGCTTGCCCCGGTACTGGTCGAAATCCGAAGATTTCTGGATATTCAGCGCCATCACTTCCCCCGTGACCTCGCCATCGGTGGCCTTGCTCCAGCCGAAGGCGTGAATGCCGATGCGCTGCTGCACCGGACTGGTGATCTCCGCCGTTTCCAGTCCGCGCGTCCAGCCGTGGGCAATCTGCGCGGTCTCCAGATGCGCGTCGATGCCGTAGTCCTGAAACCGCTTCCGCGTCCACTCGCTGGCAGCCTGCATCTGCGGCGAACCCGTCAGCCGCGGACCAATCTGCGTGGTGAGGTACTCCAGGTTCTTCATCAACTCCGAATGGGCCTTCACCTCGGCCGCGATCTGCTGGTCGGCGGTTTCCATCGTCTTGCGATAGGCGTCGCGTTGTTCCTGGGTGCGCTTCGGCGCCGCCTGCGCGGCAGGTTGAGAACCTTGTGAGGTTGTCTGGGCGGCTTCCTGCGCCGGCAACGCGCAGCTAAGCAGAAGTAGAGCGAAGACCGCCGGCAACTGGCGAAAAATGCGGATCATTGCGCCTTCCCCGGGGAAAATCAGCAGGGAAGGTTGATAATAGCGGCTCATTGGCCATTTGTGCCACTGGCAGGAGCGCAGCCATGAAAAAGTGTTATGTCTTGAGGCAGGCCGTCGATGCAGGTTTCGAAGGGGCGCAGCGTCAGCTGCGTCGTAGCTATACGGATTCCTCGATCACATCGCCCAATTCTTCCGATCGACGAACGTCGGCGGCTCGTACGTTTTGCCGCGCGCCAGTTTGCGCTCTTCGCGTTTCGACGTCCACAGCAGGACCGGACCGGTAACAGCACGAAGCACGCGCGTAGCCGCGCCAAATTCCTGCTCGATCTCCCGCCGCAGCTCCTGAATTCTGGCGGCGACGGCGGCATTCGTCTTGCGGAGCCGCTTCTCCATCACCCAAAGCGCGGCGTCGTAGGTGGTGCGCAGTTTCGCTGCTTCATTGGCAATGCGCTGCCGCACGCGCGCATCGGGGGAGTCGTGATAGCGCTTCCACCCCTGAAAAATGGTGTCGCAGATGCGGAACAGGCTTGGCCCGTTGCGCTCGAAATCGAAGCGAAACGCCCAGTCCAGCAGGCGCTTCGAATCGTCGCGCGAAATCGCCTCGTGCCGGAAGTTGAACTTGTACTGACCGTGTATGTCGGCCAGGTCCACATCGAGCATGCGCCCTTCCTGCTGCATCTGCTGGAAGAGCGGCGTGCCTGGGACCGGCGTGTAGAGCATGAACTGATGAAAATCGGTGCCGTGCGCCACCGCGTATTCGATCTCCTGACGGATATTCTGCGCGGTATGGTGCTCCAGACCGACAATGGTCGAGCCCAGCAGCTTGATGCCATGCTGCCGCAACTCCGCGGCCAGAGCCCGGGTGTCCGTATCGCGCAACTTTGCATACGACGAGCGTGGCGATTCCAGCCCCAGCCAGATCCAGGAGACGCCGAGCTGCACCAGCTCCTCGATGCTGTATTTGCGGATCGCATTGGCCGACGAAAACACGTAGAGCGACCAGCTCTTGCCGGCTTCCTTCATCCGCTCCAGCAACTGCATCGCCCGCGGGCGGTTGAGCAGAAAATTTTCGTCCATCATGAAGAATGAGCACACGTTCATGGAGCGCTCCATGTGCTCCATCACGGCGAAAAGCTCATCTCCGGATTCGTAGAAATGGACACTCTTGCCTTTGCCGCCAAAGAAGGCCGAGGTGGTGCAGAAATTGCATCCCATGGGGCATCCGACCGACGGGATGATGGTGGCCGCGGTGTCGCGGGCCGTGTCGGGGACTCGCATGCCCAGCACCCGCATGCCAAAGCCGGAGAAAATCTCCGGATGGAGGATGGGCGCCCCGGGATCTTCTCCCAGATAGCGCCGCATCCAGCCGATTCCCTCGCCGCGCACCACGTAATCCGCATCAATCAATTTATCCAGTCCCGGGATGGCGGCAACGTGACCGCCAACCAGGATGGCCGAGCGGGGCGACAGGCGGCGTACGCGGCGGCACATCTCGCGCACCTTGCCAAAGTTCGGGATAATGCCCGAGATGCCGACAATGTCGTATTCCCTGGAGGTGAGTTCGCGCTCGAAGTGCTCCAGCGTGGGGAAGTCGAGCAGCGTGCTGGGCGCGGAAATATTCTGCTGAATCATCATCAGGCCCCAGGAGCGATGGAACATGCGCAGCGAGAAGCTGCCCTGCTCGCGCGTGACCTGGTTGTGATACAGCTCCATGGGATTGATGGCGCGGCTGCCGAATTCGTCGTCGCGCGCGTATGGCCCGAACACCGAGCTCAACAGCACGCGCGCTTTCGCGCCTTTGGGATGGGGGATGATTGCCTCTGCTCCTGACGTCGAGATCATGACTCCCATCGTAGGAAAGGTCGCGCCCGGATTTCCGTGACGCGGAGCGTGCGCGAGCTGGAATGACAAAACTATTACATTGCCGCTGCCTTTCAGGCAGCGCACTCCGGGGGCCATCAATGTCCTGTCACCAGTCTTGCGAAGGTAAGCGCCGGCGACCCGCCCGGTTGGCGGCTCTGGCCGCGGCCATCGTTGCCGCCGCGCTGTTTGCCTCCTGCACCAAGCCGGGCCAGATACCCGCTGAGGCCGCGTCGCAGCCGCATATCGCACCGGTCGCGGTTACCGCCGTCGGCCGTTCCTCTCCCCCGACATCGTCCCCGGCTGATGGGCCGGCCACCGGCCCCCAGACGAAGGTGCTGATGCACAACGTCATCCTCAACGAGCGCCCCGGCTTCCAGTTGCGCGTGCGCTGGCTACGCGGCGAAATGCGCCCCACCCATCCCGGCATAACCCCGTCCTTCGACGAGCCCAATTCTTTTGTGCTGGACGTTGAGGCGGGGGTCGTCGCTACCAACCTCTCCGAGATCAGTGGAATCCTGAACGGCGGCCTGCTGAAAGGCACTCCCCTGACAAACATTTCGCTTAGGGATCAGGGCACGCAACTGAAACTGAATGGAACTCTTCACAAAGGCATTCCTCTGCCCATCGAGATGATCAGCGACGTGGCCGCCGCGCCCGACGGGCGGATCCGCCTGCATGTGACCAAAATGCGGGTGCTGAAGCTGCCGGTCAAAGGGCTGCTGCAGTCCTTCCACGTCAAGGTTGGCGATCTGGTGGGCGCAAATGGCGCGGAGGGCGTTCAGGTGACGAATGACGACATTTTTATCAACCCGGAACGGATTCTGCCCGCTCCAGCCATACACGGCAGGCTCACCGATGCCCACCTCGGCAGCCGTACCGGCGATCTTATTACGGTATTTGGCGACGCCCGGCCGGAAGCGAACCAGGTAAAGCAGTGGCGGAATTTCATCCGCCTCTACGGCGGCAGGCTGAATCTGGGAAGACTCACCATGGGCCCCGCCGACCTTTTCCTCATCGATGCCTCCGGGGACGAGTGGTTCGGTTTCGACCTGACCCGCTATCAGGAGCAGCTGGTCAACGGACGCATCCAGATGACCCCCCAGGCCGGCCTGCTCATCTTCATGCCCGACATTGACAAGGTGCCCCGTACCGCCGCCAACCGCCGCATCAATGTGGAGTGGATGAAGAACCGGAACATTCCTCCGCCAGCAGGTGTCGCGGAATAGGTGCAAACATAGCGCTCGAGCGCACGGAGTATGAAAACCATGCTCATGCCGAATCCAGCCAGTAGAGGCGAATTGCAGGACCGTCGGTCGCCACGAACGTGCATCTAACCGGTACGACGACTGGAAGCTTGCGGCCTGGGTCGTGGTTTCAGGATTTTGGGGCCGTCGCAGCCGCGCCAGGAGGACGGTGTTTGACCAGACCTGCATTCATTGTTGCCGAACCCGAACCGGAACAGGCCCTTTCGGCGCGGAAGTTGGTTCTGGAGACCTTCAAATACAACGTGATCACGGCGCACTCGGTGGCGGAGACGCTCGAGCTGGTCGGCCTGTTTCCCAACATTAACGCCCTCATTGTTCACTGCGGCATGCCCGGCTTCGATTCAGAGGAAGCAATCGCCAGGGTGAAGAGCGCCTCGCCGCAACTGCCCATCATCGCGCTCACCCCGAATGCGCGCGACTTCCGCTGGGCCGACCATGTAGTCCTCAGCCACCGCCCGCAGGAGCTATTGAATCTGGTGCAGAAATTGTTTGGCGATCCGCGGGAAAACGGCAACAGCTGACGAACCGACCCGAGCGCAGCCGGCCGCCCTTGCCGGTACCTGCTAAGATATACACGAGTGCCTGCATCCGCATTGCGAGAGCGGGACACGGAGGAAAACACGAGAACCATGCGATGGATGTTACGGTCAAAAATTCATCAGGCCACAGTTACCGAAGCTGATCTGCAATACGTCGGCAGTATCACAATTGATGAAGAACTGATGGAGAGGGTAGGGCTGCTTCCCGGCGAGCGGGTCCTGGTAGTCAGCAATACCAGCGGCGCCCGGCTCGAGACGTACACCATTCCCGCCCCACGCGGCTCCGGCGCCATATGCATGAACGGAGCGGCGGCCCATCTCATCAGGAAGGGCGAGGAGATCATCATCATGGGCTTCGAACTCGCCGACCGCCCCGTCGAGTCGAAGCAGATCGTACTCGGCCCCAACAACGAATTCGTGCGCTGGCTCACCGGCGAAGCCTGCAACACCTGCCTGGCGGAGATGGGCGTCTGACCGCCATTGGCCTGCCATCTCCCGCCGCGTTGGCGCTGCCGTCCCGCTGGACGTGTCCATCGGGGCGGCGTGCTGCCCTTCATTCGACTCCCGTAGAATGAATGCGAATCCCTCTGCTTTCGAGCGGGCGGTTGCCGGACTTGTCGCCGATGAAAAGACTCGCCGCGGTACTCCTCTGGTCCGCCCTGCTCATGGCGCAGAGCAAGACCGGCGAGCTGCGGCTGCGCGTCACCGATCCGGCCGGGCTGGGCATCAGATGCTCCGTCGAACTGGTCAGCGAATCCAGTCAGTTCCGCCAGAGCTTCGTCACCGATGACTCCGGCACTCTCGACGCTCAGCGACTGCCGTTTGGCATCTACCGGCTGGAGATCGCTCGCGAGGGCTTCGCCCCGGTTTCGCACTCCGTGGAAATCGTTTCTACAGTTCCAACGCAGCTCAACATCAGGCTTAACGTCGCAGGTGTGAAGGAGTCGGTCACCGTTACCGACAAGGACACGCTCATCGATCCCGATCGCGTCAGCGCGGTCAACCAGATCGGCTCCGCCACCATCCGGGACCGCGAGTCCTCGTTGCCCGGGCGCTCGCTTCAGGACCTGGTGGATTCCCAGCCGGGCTGGCTCTACGAAGGCAACGCGGTGCTGCATCCCCGCGGATCGGAATATCAGACGCAGTTCGTTGTCAACGGAATCCCGCTCACGGAAAACCGCTCGCCCGGCAAGGGCCCCGATATCGAAGCGGACAATGTCGAATCCATGAGCGTCTACACCGCCGGCATTCCGGCCGAATATGGCCGCAAGATGGGAGGCATCGTCGAAGTCAATACGGCCCGGGACACGCGGGAAGGACTTCACGGACAACTCGTGCTCGCGGGAGGCAGCTTCGATACCGTCAACGGCTACGCCATGCTGCAATATCTGGCCGGCAAAAACATGTTCGGCATCAGCGCTGATGGCTCCATGACCAGCTACTATCTCAATCCGCCCGTGCCGCAGAACTTCACCAGCACGGCGACGCTGGGCGACTTCTCCGGAAATTACGAGCGCCAGTTCACGGACAATGACCGCGTGAACCTGATGTTCCGGCACGAACTGGTCCGCTATCAGGTTCCCAATGAGCAGGTGCAGCAGGCGGCGGGCCAGCGCCAGGACGGCAGGGTGTTCGAGAACCTGGGCGCCGTCTCCTGGCAGCACATCTTCTCCTCCAATGTGGTGGGCGACCTGCGCGGGATGTTTCGCGACAACTCCACGGGCCTGTCGTCGAATCCGCTCTCCACCCCCATCATCGTCTTCCAGCAGAACCATTTCACCGAGGCCTATTTCAACGGCTCCATCGCCATCCACCACGGCCGGCACGAGTGGAAAGCCGGATTCGAGTCCGACAATACCTTCCTGCACGAGCGGTTCGCGGATGTCATCACCAACCCCGCATATTTCGATCCCGGCACGCCCGCCACTTTCAGCTTCATCGGCAACCGGCCCGACCTGGAGCAATCCGCTTATGTGCAGGACCTCGTCCGCCTCGGCAACTGGACGCTGAGCGCCGGGCTTCGCTGGGACCACTATCAGCTCCTCGTCAACCAGAACGCGGTGAGCCCGCGGCTGGGCGTCAGCCGCTATTTCGCCAAAGCCGGCCTGCTGTTGCACGCCGCCTACGACCGCGTCTTCCAGACGCCGGCCTTCGAAAACATTCTGCTCTCCAGCTCGCCGGCCGTGGTGGTTCTGAATCCCGATGTCCTGCGCCTGCCGGTCGAGCCCTCCCACGGCAACTACTATGAGCTCGGCATGACCAGGGGCTTCCTGGGAAAGTTCAGCCTGGACGTCAACGGCTACCTCCGCCAGATGAACAACTTCGCCGATGACGATCTGCTGCTGAACACGCCCGTCAGTTTCCCCATCGCCTTTCGCCGGGCCAGCATCTACGGCGCCGAAGGGAAGATAAATATCCCACATTGGGGTAGATTGTCGGGATTCGTCAGCTACTCTTACATGGTGGGATCGGCCTACTTTCCGGTAACCGGCGGGCTGTTTCTCGGCGAATCGGCCACCAACGCGCTCACCGACCTGAGCGGCCGCTTTTGGGTTTCGCAGGACCAGCGCAATACCGCGCGAGCGCGCTTCCGGTATCAGTTCATCCGGCGCTTCTGGGGAGCTGTCGGCGCGCAGTATGGCAGCGGCCTGCCCGTCGATTTCGACGGAACCTTCGAGCAGGCGCTGGCGGAGTACGGGCCCCAGGTCATTTCGCAGGTGAATTTCGATCGCGGCCGCGTCAAGCCCAACTTCTCGCTGGACACCTCGCTCGGCGCCGATCTCTGGGTCAGGGACAACGTGGCCATGCGTCTGCAGTTCGACGTAATCAATCTTACCGACCGCTTCAATCTCATCAATTTTGCCGGACTGTTCTCGGGCAACTCCGTCGCCCCGCCGCGCACCTACGGTGTGCGCCTGCAGACCAGTTTCTGAGCTGCCGAATCTGGTAGTCGGCTGTCAGGGCCTTCCGAACAGCCCAAAATATATTTTCAGCAGTGCTGGCCGGTCCTGAGGCGCCCGCAGCTGTTGCCAGCGATAGATCTGCCGCTCCGAGTCGCGCAGCCGCGCCAGGAACTCCTCATTCCCAATCCGCCGACTCGCCATCAGTTCACGGTGTTTCTGCCGCATACTGCGCCGGCCGCGCAGTCCTGCGATAACCCCGTGCAGCCAGGCGCCAGCGGCGCCATGGCGCAGCGCGAACAGCATCCACAGGCACTGGTACACGACGATCCGCGGCAGCAGCCGCATAAGCACCGGCCACGAATAGTCCTTGATCAGGAGGTAGATCTGGTTGCGAGTCAGGAGCTGGACGAGCTGAGGCTGAAGGGTTTCGCCGAGAGTGGCGCTGCCGATGTGGTAGCCCACGGCGTTCGGCAGATACATTCCCGTGTATCCGAGGAGGTGCACCCGTAACGCGAGATCGAGGTCGTCGAGGTAGGCGAAAAATTCCGCGTCCAATCCGCCGCTGGCCACGAACGCTTCACGGCGATAGAGCACCGCTGCGCCGCAGCCGGCCAGCACCGGTATGGTGCGGTCAAACTGCCCATCATCGCGATCCAGATGACCGAGCCGGAAGCCGGCGCCGGCCATCAGCATGGCGTCGCCCGCTCCGTCCAGGTGGCCAGGCTGGGTCGCGCGCAACAGCTTGCCCGTCGCGAAGCCAAGCTTCGGATCGGCATCCAGTGCCGCGATCAGCGTCGCGATGTAATCCGGCGCCAGCTCGACATCGTTGTTCAGCAACAGCACGTAACCCGATTCGGTCGCCGCCACCGCGCGGTTGATCGAGCCGGTCGTGCCCTCATTTGTCGGCAGCTCGATGCGTCGCGTATTCGGCGGTAGCGGATCAGCAAGAGTCTTTCCTGGCTCTGCCTGGTTTTCGATCACGACGATCTCCCAAGCATCCGGCAACAGCGTCTGCTTCCGGATGAAGTCAATGCAACGTGCGGTGAGGTCGGGACGATGCAGCGAAGGGATGGCGATGGCTACGGTCTTCACGCGGTTCTGCTGGCGATTGTACACACCGCCGTTTCGCACCCGGCGTGCAGATGCAGCCCGGAACCGTGACTGCTATGCGTTGAATTCCTGGCTCACCATGTGGTCCCGGAGCAGCGAGCGGACGGCGGCCAAATCTTCGGAAGTCAGGGCCGAGTTCGATGTGCTGCCGTTGGAGCCGGTGACCAGCGCCCACCATTCGGGATCGTGGATGCGCAACTGTTGCAGCAGCTTCGTCACCGGAGGCTGCACGTGGCGCTCGTTGAGCCCGCGCACGAAATATCGCCAGAATCCGGGCATGTAACGGTAGTGGCCCTCGCGCCGCAGTAGCGCAATGTATTTGTCGGGATGGCGCTCGAAAAGAATGGGATCCACCCCGAACATTCTGGCGCGCTCCACCTGCGATTCGCGCTCGATGGTCACCGGATGCGGGGGATGGAAGACGACCGCATCGCGCCCATGGGGAATCTCGCCGAATTCCTGGATCCGCCACGCCAGGTCGGTGTCTTCGCGGAAGGCATCGGGGAAGCGCTCGTCGAAGCCGTTGACCTTCAGCAGCAGGTCGCGACGATAGAACATATTGGCGGTCATGAAACCGATGCCTTCGAAGCCGACATTCGACACCGTGCGATAGTGCGGGTCTCCCACCTTCTCGCTGCGCACCCGCCCCTCCAGTCCGGCAATAGGAGCTTCATCAAAGTGACGCGCGGCTTTTTCCAGCCAGTCCGGCTCCGGAATGCAGTCGTCGTCGGTGAAGGCGACCACGTGCCCGCTGGCCTCGCGGATTCCCTTGTTGCGCGCCAGCGCCGGGCCCCGCCGCTCCGAGTACACGTACCGGATGGACAATGTGCGCCGGTATTCCTCCGGTATTTCAACCGGGGGATTGCTTTGATCGACGACCACCACCTCGAAATCCGGAAAGCTCTGCCGCATGAGCGCCTGAAGGTTGCGCAGCAGCAGTTCCCTGCGGTTGTAGCTGGGGATGACCACGGAGAAGAAGGGCGGCTCCATGCGCCGCTGGTAGCGCAGCAGCCCGTTGATTCGCTGTGCCGCGTGGTCGAACGTCCTGGCCCAGTCGTAGTTCCGCTCGGCCTCGCGCCGCCCCCGAGCGCCCATGTTCGCGCGCAGCACGGGATCTTCGCACAGTTGCTGCAGTGTTTCCACGAAGCGGGCGCGCGGGACGACGGCGCACACTTCACCGCCGCTCTCGATGCCGCGAATGCCGGTCTCGGTTGAGACGATCGCCAGCCCCGCGGCCATGTACTGCACCAGCTTCAGATTGGTTCCGGAACCCATGTCCACCGGGTTCAGGGCAATGTCCGCCGCACGCAACACCGAATGCAGCTCCTCTTCCTCGATCACACCCAGCAGCTTCGCGTTCTCCACCGGGGCTACCGAACTGCCCCTACGGCGCAGGTAATCTTCTCCTACGCCTCCCACAATGGCGAACACCATCTCCGGAAATGCCGGCGCCAGTTGCTCGATGATGAAGGCCGCTGCCTCGGTGTTGGGACGGTAGCCGCTGGCCACGAATACGGCAACATCGTGGCCCGTCCAGCCGTGGGCAGCTTTGGCGGCCGCTTTCTCCACGGCTGTAGCTGGCCGTACCGCGCGGGTGTCGGCACAGTTCGGGACCAGACGAAACTTCTCCAGCGGCACGCCATAAGCCGTCGAGGTAGCTTCGGCGTCCTGCCACGACACTACCCAGATCTGGTCGGCGCGCCGCGACAGATCGCCTTCCACGCGTCTCACGCTGGCGGCCAGCATTCGCCCGATCCAGGTCGATGAAAGCAGTTGCGAGCGCAGCCCGTACTCGAAGTTGTGCGAATCGAATATGACCAGCTTGTTCTTCAGCAGGCGCTTGCACAGCGGATACGGCCAGGGCTGCGGGAAGATGACAACATCCGATGCTGCGACCAGGCGGTGTAATTCCGCCACGTAGTCGGGCGACAGCCGCGTCATCCAGGGAAACGTTACGTCGATGACCGAGCCTCCCGGAACATAACGCTGCAACCGTCCGGCGACTCTGTACTGCAGGCGCGAGAGCGCAAACACCTTGCAGTGCCAGTTCGGCACCGGCCAATCGTCAGTTCCCGATGGGCCTGGCCAGTCGTAGGCCCCGAGATAATCCGTCCGGAAATGCGCCGCCATGCCCTTGCAGAGTTCGGTGACGCGTACGCGTCCGCCGCCGACCGCCGGTTGCAGCACCTGGTTGCAGGCCACAAGCACGCGCACCGGCTCGCGCGCGGTTTGCACCAGCGGCGGCAGACCCTCGGGCAGCGGCTCGCTCGCAGTGGCAGGCTCCACTTCTTCCCAGGCGGCCTCCAGCAGCCGCTCGACGGCCCGGTCCCACGATTGCGGAGGAGCGCTTTCGTAAGCCGACTCTCCCATGCTGCGCGCCAGCGCACGATTGTCCGCCAGAATGCTCATGGCGCGCGCAACTTCGGCGGGATCGGGAGCGACCACAAAACCCGAGTGGCCGTCCCGCACCAGCAGCGCCGGCTCGCCCGAATCCTTGCACACGATAACGGGTTTGTGGCTGAGCATGGCTTCGACAGTGATGTAGCCGAAGTCCTCTTCCCTGGGAATGAACAGGACGGCGAGCGCGTCGGCGTACAGCTTCAGCATCTCGGCGTCGTTCACGAAGCCGAGGAAGCGGATGCGCGGGTCCCTGCCCGCCAGCTCGCGAAGCGGCAGTTCATCTTCCCCGGTCCCGGCGATCAGCAGGGTAACGTCATTGGGCAGATGCTGCATGGCCCGGATGGCAAGATCGACCCGCTTCCAGCGATGCAGCCGGCCCGGCAGCAGGAAGTAATCCTGCGAGCCGCAATAGTGGCCCTGGCTGAATACCGGAGGATGGAGCACTTCGGCATCGAAGCCGTTGTAGAGCTTCAGCCGGCGCGCCGTCTCGCCTCCGTTGGTGAAGATCCTGCGGACCCGCTGCAAACCCAGATTGTCGAGGTGATGGATGGCCTCGCGTTGCAATTGCTTTTCCGCCAGCACGACGGCGGGAAGTTTGCCGTACTCGTCGTCGAAGCGGTCGTAGAAGACCCTGACCTGGTGCAGAAGCCAGCAGATGTGGCGCGGGTGCTGCGCCATGTACGTCGGAGTCTTGCTGGAGACCACGACATCGAATCGGGAGAGATCGAGGTCGTAGCAGTTGACGTAGCCCTGCAGCAACATCTCCCATGTGGTTTCGTTGATCGGGACCTGGATCCACTCCGCTTCCACCTTTCGCTGGAAGGCCTGCGCCATGCCGGTAAAGTGCCGTTCGGCGCCGTAGAGGCGCTCGGGATGAACGATGGCCGGAGTGACAATGGCGACCCGCATGTTGGCTCTATGATAAGGGATTTGTTCCGCTCCGAGCGACGACCAGAGCGCTCCACTTATTACAGACAGGCTCGCCCCCGCATACCGCAGGCAGTATGAAGCTTCTTTACGGAAGCAGGATCTTCAAACGAGTGCCGCGAGCATTGCGGCGAGCCGCATGGGAGCGGAGTGTCGTTACTCCGCATGCGATCGCAGCAGGGCCGCGAGCAGATGCAGTTGATCCACGCGAGATCCGGAATTACACAGGCTGTCAAAGGAATTTTAACTCCTGTCCGTGTTCGGACGTGCTCCTGGCGCAGGCCGATTATGGCCCGCTCGCTTCACCGGGACAGCTTCAGACGGGGGTGGTCTGGATTCCTGAGCAGAGGATTCATGGTTGCAGACAAGAAAAGCGACTCATAGCGGACACAAAACGGATCTTAAGGAAGGGATTCGTTGCTCCAAGGAGACGACACCGCACGGCTTCTGCCATGCGGTGCCTGTTCGATCCCTGGTATAAGCGATTTTCAGTGCGCGGCTTTCAACATCTCTCGGACTTTTGCCGCCGCGTCTTCATTCGCCGAATGACGAGCGTCATTGCCGAGCTGGTAGCCTTTACGGCTCAGTAATAGTCATATGTAAGTATCTGGCTCCAGTCGTGGGCAAAGTCATACATATAGAACCCGATCCAATTTCCGGTCTGGCAGGCGGGTGCTAACAGATGGATGAAGTTGCTGTCGTTCGTCCAGAGGATTCCACCTTCCAGGGGGTACATGTTCAGGTACGCGTATCCGCCGGATTCGTACATATTGCACTTGGCCAAATGCATGTAGTTCCAGCCCACAACCCATTGGGGGGTGGGTTTGCCGGACAGCGATTCGGTACTTGCGCCATTGCCCGGCTGGGTGATTACCGGGCCGAGGGTTGGCGGCACCGCTGGCCTGCTCTGCGCAACGGCATCAGCAGCCAGAGTGGCGACTGCAAGCGCGGCAATAATGCTGAGTCGGTTAAATGACTTGAACATGGGAGTCTCCTTTCCAGCTTTGGCCTGGGTTAGCCGAAACAGGAGAGCGCGGCATGCGCCGACCGGCGAAGGGGAGCGGTCTTCGTCGCCGCGAGTGCCAGCGTCAATCGCTGTCGCGGCCACCACCGCCGCCGGTATCAGAGGCGTAACAAATCCGCTTCCAGATTAGTTAACCGGCGATGGGCACAACTTATTTTGTCCCGATACCGCGGACGATAATCCAGAGTTCCACAAGTGTCAATCAAGAATGTGAGTTGGCCCTGAGGTTTGTTCTTGCCATGCCCATTTCGGAACCAGGCGCATCGCGTAGCTCGCTGCATTCGAGAAAGCGCTAACGTTGAGCGATGGCCCACAGAGTTTCGCCTTCGTAAGCGAGCTGATGCGAACTATAGCCGGCGTGCGTCAGATAACAGGAAATTTCGTCCGCGGTATGGAAAAACTCCGGATAATCGCTCCTGAGTATGGCCGCGAAATGTCCCCAGCCGGCTTCCGAGCATAGATTGATTACCCCGAAGAAGAGGACGCCGCCGGGTCTCAGCGCCCGCCGTATCCCCTCCAGATAACGGTAAAAGCTCTTCTTGTCGGCGTGCTGGAAACATGAGATCGCATACGCCAGATCGAAATGCTCAGCCGGAAGAAAGCTCAGGTCCTCGTCGGTAATCAGCTGGGCGCGGAAGTTCTGCAGACCTGCCAGGGTCTCCTGGGTACGGCGCACCATCTCGGGCGAGATATCCAGTGCTGTGATCGACCGGCAGTAACGCAACATCGGCACCGTGATGCGCCCCATGCCTGGTCCCACCTCCAGGGCTACGGGATTGGGCGGCGAGTAGGAGATAATTTTCTGCGCAACATACTCTCCCACGCGCTCCCAGTTCCGCAGATACTCCTCATCGGTTTCATTGGCGCCCTGGGTAACGGTCTCCCGCATCGGGTCACTTTGGGCTGCCCGGTCCCAGTAAGCAATGATTCTTTCGTTCTCCTTCAGCATCGCCTGCCGTGAGTCCTCTGTGACGCTATCCTGAACATGCCTGGTCCGGCCAACAGTATCCTCCGGGCCATTGCCGAGCGACCCTCTCCCGCTCTGTAGCTGCTGGATGGCGGCGGCATGGCGCTGAAGGGTGGAGTCGTGCTCCTGGAGCGCTGCCGCCAGGTGACGTATGCTGTGCAACGTCGCCTCCTGGAATGCCTGGATTGGCCGCGCGTACCAGCCCAGCGCGCGCCGCATCATCTTCTTCACCGACTGGATCGCCTCATTGCGAATTCCCGGTAGCCGGGGATTCAGTTGGCCTGTCTGGCGATGAGCGGCGGCAGCGGCCTCGATCTGCCGCTGCACCTGCCAGAGCTCCTTCCGGGCCCCAGTAGCTGCCGTCCAGGCATCGGGAGCCGGGGACGGCGTCGTGGAAACAGGCGAGGCGATTCCCGGATCAAGCTGGCCGCGAATGTGCTCCAGCAGTTGCCGAACGGCGGCTGCGCCTCCATCGTCCGCTGCACGGCCTCGCCCCTCGAGATTCGCGCGAATCCGCCGTCGAATCTGCTCCAGGCTCTCCGTGCTGCCGTTCTGCGTGGCAATCTTCATCCTCTTGCCGCCTCCGCGTTGGCCGGCCGTCGGGCCGCAACAAATACCGTATTCCCCAGCAGTGGGTGGTCCAGTCCGCGCAGCAGGTCCAGAGTTTCATACATGTGTTCGGCCCCGGCAGCGTTCCAGTTGTTCGGGCCATTGAAAAGAAACTTCTGCACGATTTCCAGCCCCGAATCGCGTACCGCCGCGATCACCTCCGCCGGCGTGTATTCCCGGTTGTGCCGGTCGGTGCCGCCATAAAAAATTTCCGGCGCCCAGAAAATGTTCTTGCCCTTGGCGAGCGCCAGAATGTTCGCCAGATTGCACACGTTGGGCGTAGTCAGCAGCAGCACCGCCCCCGGCTTCAGCACCCGCGCAATCTCCCGCAAAATGTCCTGCGGAGGAGCCACGGCAATGTGCTCGAGGACCTCGGCGAAGAGCGCGCCATCGAAGCTCGCATCGGGGAAGGGAAGGGGCTCTTTCTCCGCATTCACTGCGCGCACATGCAGCTCTCCCAGCCACTTCCGGTCGGGATATGTTGCTTCCCAGAGCTGGTTCAGATCGATGCCGTGAACTTCAAATCCGAGATCATGAAGCAGAATGCCCATGTGCCCCGGTGCGCAGCCCAGATCGAGTATCTCTCCGGCTTGCGGAAAATGGCGTACCGCCGCGGCGCTCAGAAACCGGTATCTCGGCAACGAGCACTCAACATACGTTCTTTTGGACTCCGGAAGTCCCTCCAGATACTGTTGCTGGAAGCGTTTCACCGATTCGGCGGCACGCCCGTCCATCGGCTCCTGCCATTCCACATGAAACTGGCGGGTCACATCATCCGGAGGCGGCGAAAACGCCAGCACGGCGTCGAGTACCTGCAATACAGCTCGTTTCATGGAAGCCTTTTCCTGGGTCACTGTCTCTGGTCTGCGAGTGGCTTGTAGTGAAGGGTGCAGGCAAAAGAGTACCAACCGCCGCAGTTTTCTGCAATTTGCCGCTTCGTTCGCCGGCCCGGCTCACTGCCGCGCCACCTCCTCCAGCGCCTTCATCATTCTCTGCCAGGGAGCGTCACCCTGATACTCCAGGGCCTTGCTGTAGCCGCCTGCTCCCATGCGCTCCCGCAGCGCGGGATCGCACAGCAGTTTCCCAATCTCACCGGCGAGCTGCTGCGCATCGCCAAAGCGCACCAGCGTCCCACCTCCACTGCTGCCGGCGAGTTCGCGCGAGACGCCAATGTCGGCTGCGATCACCGGCTTACGGTTGGCCCAGGCTTCCATCAGGACCAGCCCCAGCGACTCCACCCGCGAGGGTTGAGCGACCACCGTTGCCGATGCCAGCAGGTCACGCTTTTCGCTGTCCGCAAACGGTGGAAGATTCAGCAGGCGACGGCAGCCCCGGCCCTCCGACGCAATATATTCGCCGAAGCTGGATAGGCCCGGCCCTGCCATCACCAGCCAGGCATCCGATCCGCCGGCCCAGAGGATCTTCATGGCCTGCACCAGCGTCTCCGAGCCCTTCTCGTACGCTTTCATGCCAAGGTGCAGCACGACGGGCCCATCTACCCCGTATCGTTCCTGCAGGAACTTCGGATTGCCGCCGGCCGCGTGCTCCAGGTCGATGGCGAATGGAGTTATCGCCAGCTTCTCCGCCGCAACGCCGCGATGTTCCAGTTGGTCGCGTTCCGTCTGCGTCATGCAGAGGACCTTCTGACATCGCCGTAACAGCCCGATCTGATACGGCTGCATGTAGTGCCGCGCGACCGCATTGCTGCCCGGCTCTCCCAAATGCGAACAGGGGGTCGTCACTACCGGCACTCCGCGCGCCTCTCCCGCGCGCAGGCCCGCGTACATCATGCCGTTGTAGGGCAGCGGGCCGATGTGAAACAGGTCGGCATCGCACGCCTCCAGCGCCTGTGCGAGTCCCGGAACGTGAAATGAAGGGCGCCAGTATTGCGCCTTCCATCTCCAGTACGGCACCAGTCCGAGCAGGCGGGTGGCGCGCCGGCGCAGCGCGTTGTATGAGATGGGAAACCGCCGCACCACAACGCCATCAAGCGAAAGCTGCTCCTGCGGAAACGTTCTGAAGCCCGGCAGCCAGAAAGCTTCCAGATCCGCGGCGGTGGTGGTGAACACGGTCGCCCGGTGGCCATGCGCGACCAGATATCGCGCCAGCTTCAGCAGCGAATTTTCGTATCCTCCCCGATAGGGAAAGAAGCGGGGAAGCACGAAGGCGACGTGCATCGGCGGCGGGTCTTCGGCGCTCTCCGGAGGCGTGTTCCCCACGACTGCGCTACGGGGATTGCGAGCCCGGCTCAATGAGCGCCCACGACCTCCGGAAGCAGCAGACTTTTGTATACGGCAATGGCTTCCTCCGGGCCGGAATCGGCAATGACCGAACCCTGTTCCATCACCATGACGCGCTCGCAGTGCTGGCGGACGTCCTCCATGTCATGAGTCACCAGCAGAATGGTCTTGCCCGCCTCGCGGAAGCTGTGAATCCGCTGGAAGCATTTTTCGCGGAAACCAGCGTCGCCCACCGCCAGTATCTCGTCCACTACCAGAATCTGCGGATCGACCTCCGTGGCCACGGCAAACGCCAGCCGCATGTACATTCCCGACGAGTACTGCTTGATGGGGGCATCAATGAACTCGCCGATGTCGGCGAATTCGATGATCCGCTCCTGCCGCGCCAGCATTTCCTTTTTGGAGTAGCCCATCAGCAGGCCGCTGAGCAGGATGTTCTCCCGCCCTGTCAGCTCATGATGGAATCCCGCTCCCAGTTCGATCAGCGGCGCCAGCGAGCCCCGCACTTCGACCTTGCCCCGCGTCGGCCGGTACACCCCGGCGATGATCTTTAACAGCGTGCTCTTGCCCGATCCATTGCGCCCGATGATGCCCACCGCCTGGCCCCGTCCGATCTCGAACGACACGTTCCTGACCGCCTCGAAATCGTGAAAGCTGGTCCGGTTCCGGAATACCCTGGCGAACAGTTCGCGCAGCGTATCCGGGCGTTCATGGATGACCCGGAAATGCTGGCAGATGTTCTCCAGCCGAATTACTGGTTCACCGTTGGACATTGGCGGCTCACACGTAAAAAACAAAATTATCCTGGTACCTGCGGAACAGGTAGAAACCGATGATCAGGCTTATGAAAGCGCAAACGAAGGAAGCGATAATCGATGGCGCCTTGGGAAGCAGGCCATAGTACACGGACAGGCGGAAGCCATTGATGACATAGATGATCGGGTTCAGCTTCAACAACCACTGATATCGCGCGGGAATGGCATCGATAGGGTAAATGATCGGCGTCAGATAGAACCACGCCGACAGCACAATCTGCAGTATATGGGCCACATCGCGGTAGAAGACGTTTGCCACGGCGAAGAAGAACGTCATGCCCAGAGTAAAAATGGCCAGCGCCAGCAGCGGAACCGGAAGATAAATCCACGTCCAGTAGAACGGATGCCGCAACAGCGGCACCAGAATGGCCAGCGGTATCAGCGACAGCAGCAGGTTGATGATGTTGGACACCAGCGCCGCCATGGGAAACACCAGCTTGGGGACAGCAACCTTCTTGATCAGGTCGCCGTTGGTGACAATCGCCTCCACCGCATAGGCGAGCGACTGCGAAAAGAACGTCCACGGCAGCAGTACGCTCAACAGGAAGATGGCGTAGTGCGGGATATTGAATCGCAGGATGGTGGAGAAGACCAGCGTCAGGACCAGCATCAGCAACGCCGGATTCAGCAGCGCCCAGGTAAACCCGAGCACGGAGCGCTTGTAGCGGATCTTCAGCTCCTTGAGCGCCAGCGCCCAGATCAGCTCCCGGTAACGATAGCTGTCGCCAATCAGTTCCCTCATACACAGGACGCCAGTCTGCCGCGGCGGCTACTACCGGCGAAAGAGAAATGGTAAATGATTTTCGCGGCTGCTGCTGCCTGCAGCCCTTCACAAGCCGGTTTGCATCAGGACAGCTACTTACGGCTGCGGAAAAAGTGATCCCGCGCGGGCTGAGCAATTCCGGCAAGTCTGCCCGCGGCGGGGTGGTTACCGGGAGCTGAAGCTCGTGCCCTCATGCAACCGGGCAATTTCATAAAACTGCCTAGTGTCGTGTCCCGCTTGCCGAACCGTCCAGTGCGTGCCGCTGGCGGGTTTGCGCGCCTAGGCCAGCGGGATCTCGAAATCGACCGTCCATCGGTTGCTTCAGGTTTTCGGCTTGCAGTCGCACCGCACCCGCAGCTTTAAATTGTCCACCGATCCGTTCTTCATCGAAAAGGTGCGCGACATTGTCGGCCTGTATCTGAACCCACCCGACCACGCGCTGGTCCTGTGCGTCGACGAAAAGAGCCAAATCCAGGCGCTGAATCGCACGCAACCGGTGCTGCCCATGGGATTGGGCTATGTCGAGGGCGTCACGCAGGACTACGTGCGCCATGGCACC
>DATJAI010000020.1:0-13661 GCA_035516415.1 Binatia bacterium
ATCGCCGAGTCGTTACCCATGTAGTCGATAACGCGCACAAATCCGTCGTCCAGCACACGCCAGCGCAGACCGAGAATTCTGTCGAGAGCGGGCGCCGTACACCTCATCAGGGGTTTTGTGTCGCTTACTTCTGGAGAAACAGACCTGCCGCGAGCATCATCATCCATACAGGAACCTCCTCGCCGGTCGCAACCACCGGGAGGATCATAGCAGCGAAGGTCAGGTAACACAGCCGATCACGACGATCCCCCTGCTCGAGCCCAGGCTTTGGCCCCAGCAAAGTGTCGCTCTATCGTTGCAGCCGTTTCAAGACGGGGCATCGGTCGGGTTTGTGAGCATCGGCGCAACCTTCAGCAATGCTGACACAAAGCGGCCCTCCCTCAGCGCGACGAACCGCAGTGGGGAGAAGGCCCGAGAACTCATCATCAAATCGACCACGTAGCTGGGGGCCTACGGTGTGCGGATATATCCGTGTTCGACATTCGCGGAATCAAAATAGATGCCGACGATGATGCCCCCGGGATTAATTCCGGCTGCATCACTGAAGACCGCTCCGGGAGGATCGAACCCGGTAAAGACGCCATGGCTCAGCAGGAAAGAGTGACTGACGTTCGCGGCGTCGGTGTATAGCCCTACGCTGTCGCCTTCGGCATTATTTCCGCCGACAAAAGTGAAGGTAGCACCCGGATAATCGATGGTGGTGAAACTCCCATGGTACAGCTGGTATCCGTGACCCACTCCAGCACTGTCCGTGTACGAGCCGACAAGTGTGCCGGACGGGTTCACCGTGCTGGCAGTGCTGCTGAGCGCCCCAGGTGGATTGAAACTGGTAATCTCACCGTGCTTGGATACCGTGAAGCTCTCGAAGGGGCCGGTCGCGCACGATGGATCGGCCAGACAGGTAAATCCGCTCATTTCGCCTGAGGGATTGATACCGGTAAGTACGGTGCCGGGCGCGCCAGGAACGTCAAACGTCGTGTACTGGCCACGATACAAAACGAAGCCATGAGACACGTTGCTGGAATCGTTGAATTGGCCAACGATCATCCCTTCGGGGCTGATGAAATTGGCAATCGTAAGAGTCGATCCTGGTGGATCGAAGGATGTGAATACACCATGGCTTGTCAGGGTGAAACCGTGGACCACTCCGGATGCGTCCACATAAAAGCCTACGCTGGTGCCTTGCGGATTGGGTCCGCCGGCTAGACCGGTAGCAGTGGCGCCGGGAAAGTCGATTGTCGTATAGCTGACCGCCCATGCACTTAACGATGCCGCAAAAGCGACACCGAATATACAAAGCGGAACGAACCGAGCCAGTTTGGTCATTGGGGCATTCTCCTCGCTTTGGATCTACGAATTGGAAGGGGCCCGTGCTCGCGATTAATTTCGGCGAGCGAAAAGTGAGGCTGAGTTACTCCCGGAGGGAGCGTGAAATGAGCGGATACTAGCGCCGTCCTTTGTTCAAATACAAGTCAAATCTGTATGGATTCTCCAAAACAGGAGCTGGCAGCATCTTTGTGCTCTCCGTGGGAACACCAAGGTAGGCGAGGGCTGGTAGGGACCCCAGTCGCCGACTCATATAACGAGCCACCGGGAGAACCAGGACCTCAACTTACTTCCCATTCACCATGGGAATCATCGACGACAACTGCAGATTGATCATCAGATCAATTCGGCGATCGATCTGATAAAACAGCGCCGTTTTCTTCGCCGAGATGGCCTTTTCGAACATCGGAACATACCTCATGCGCAGCGCCAGCAGCTCCGCGTCGACCGCGTTTGCTCTCTTCATGTAGTCCTGCGCCTGCGCATCGGTCATGGTGTCGTAATTCGCGGCATACGCCCTGATCACCGCCCAGCGCTCATCGTTCGGCTTGATGGCCTCCTTTCTGTACTGGTCAAAGACGGGCCAGAACCTGGTGGCCTCATCCCCGGTCAGAGGCAGGTTGAGCGCCACAATCTGCTTGCGTTGGTCACGCAGGTCCTGCCGCAGCATCTCGACGTCCTTATCGTTGACCGTGTTTGGCTGCGCGTTTGCGCCCTGGCTGCCTGGCGGCGGCTGCTGTGCGCCCTGAGCAAACATCCATACCCCGCACACCAGCATTGCGGCGGTGACGAACACGACACACGTGACATTCTTTTTCATTGCGGTTTCCTCAGCTCTTCAGATGGATATGTTCAAACCGGAATCTCCCTTTTGACAAAAACTGCACATTGTAGGCCCATTTCCCTTGCCCTGCATAGTGTGAAAGCGTTTTCATACGCATTTTGGTGGCGGGGTCTCGCCCCCAGGTTTTTGGAGCGCTCCCATCTTATATACGTCGTTTGACCCCCTTTTTCCCGCGACTGTAATATCGAGGCTTGACCTTCTCTTCCTGACGACAGCATGCCCCACGATCTCCCCAAGGCTTACGATCCGGGCGCTATCGAGCCGCGCTGGGCCGAGTACTGGGTGCGTGAGAAGCTGTTCCACGTGGACACTCCGCCGGCGGACACCACCCGGCCGGTCTTCACCCTGATCCTGCCGCCGCCCAACGTGACCGGCCGGCTGCACATGGGCCACATGCTCAACCAGACGGAGATGGACATCGTCATCCGCTGGCATCGCATGCGCGGCTTTCTCACCCTATGGCTGCCGGGCACCGACCATGCCGGCATCGCCACCCAGATGATGGTCGAACGCCAGCTTGCCGCCGAAGGCAAGTCGCGCCGCGAGATCGGCCGCGAAGCCTTCGTCGCGCGCGTCTGGGAGTGGAGGCAGCACTACGGCGGCGCCATTCTGGAGCAGATGAGGCGCCTGGGCGCCTCCGTGGACTGGTCGCGCGAGTACTTCACCATGGACGAGCGCATGTCGCGCGCCGTCCGCGAGGCCTTCGTCCGGCTCTACGACGAGGGCCTGATCTATCGCGGCAAGTACATCGTCAACTGGTGCCCCCGCTGCATCACCGCCATTTCCGATCTCGAAGTTGTCCACGAAGAGACCCCGGGCAAGATGTGGGAGATTCGTTATCCCGTCATCGGCTCCAAAAACGAGTACATCGTGGTCGCCACCACGCGTCCGGAGACCATGCTGGGCGACACTGCCGTGGCCGTGAACTCTGCCGACGAGCGCTACCGGCATCTCCACGGCCGGAAGGTCCTGCTGCCGCTGATGAACCGCGAGATTCCCATCATCACCGACGACATTCTCGCCAACCCCGAGTTCGGTACCGGCGCGGTGAAGGTCACGCCCTCGCATGACCCCAACGACTTCGAGGCTGGTCTGCGCAACAACCTGCCGCAGATCGAGGTGATGAACGAGACCGCGCAGATGAACGCGAACGCCGGGCCGTACCAGGGGCTGGACCGCTTCGAAGCACGACAGAAAGTGCTGGAAGACCTGGAGCGCGGCGGATTCCTGGTCAGCACCAAAGACTATGTCGTCCCGCTGGGAAAATGCAGCCGCTGCAGCACCATCATCGAGCCTCGCCTGTCAACGCAGTGGTTCGTGAAGATTCAGCCGCTCGCCGAGCGTGCCATTGATGTGGTGGAGAAGGGCGACATCAGCTTCGTCCCCGAGAACTACACACGGACCTATTTCGAGTGGATGCGCAACATTCACGACTGGTGCATCTCGCGCCAGTTGTGGTGGGGGCATCGCATTCCGGCCTGGCACTGTAAGGCCTGCGCCGGGATCGTCGTCGCGCGGGAAGCGCCGGAAAAATGCACCCAGTGCGGCGGTCCGGTGGAGCAGGACAGCGATGTTCTCGACACCTGGTTCTCGTCGGGGCTGCTGCCGTGCTCCGCGCTCGGCTGGCCGGAGCAAACGCCGGAACTGGATGCGTTCTATCCGACGACGCTGCTCGTCACCAGCTTCGACATCCTGTTCTTCTGGGTCGCCCGCATGATCATGATGAACTGCCACTTCATGCGCGGCCGGGGTCCCCAGCGAGCCCCGGATTTGGGTTCGGCGGAGTGGTTGAAAGGCGACATTCCCTTCAGCACCGTGTATATCCACGCCCTGGTGCGCGATGCCGAAGGCCAGAAGATGTCCAAGACCAAAGGCAATGTCATGGATCCCATCCGGACCATCGAGCGCTACGGCACCGATGCGGTGCGCTTCACGCTCGCCGCCATGGCCGCGCCCGGCACCGACATTGCCTTCTCCGAGAGCCGCACCGAAAGCTATCGCGCCTTCGCCAACAAGATCTGGAACGCCGCCCGCTTTCTCTTCATGAACGTGGACAAGGCGCAGCCGGCGGGCGTGTGGTCGCTGGATGAGTTCAAAGGGGCTCAAGTCCTGGTGGGAAATACAAACCCGGGTATCCGCGGTTTCAGGGCCGAAACTCTGGAAGACCGCTGGATACTTTCGCGCTTCAATCGCGTGGCGCAGGAGATCGGCGAAGCCCTCGCGACCTACCGCTTCCACGAGGCGGCGCACGTCATCTATCACTTCTTCTGGGGCGAGTACTGCGACTGGTATCTGGAGCTCATCAAGCCGCGGCTCACTGCAGCGGACCCCGAGCTGGCGCGCCCGGCGTACGGCAATCTCATCGGCATCTTCGAGGGCGCGCTGCGCCTGCTGTCGCCGTTCATGCCCTTTATCACCGAAGAGCTCTGGCATGCGGTCTACGACGGCCAGCCGCCGGCGAAATCGATTGCGCTCGTAGCCTATCCGCAGCCCGATTCGGCTCAGATGGACCCGGAGGCTGAAACCGGAATGGCCATCCTGCAGGACCTGATCGTCAGCGTCCGTAACATTCGCGCCGAACTGAAAGTCGAACCGAAGCAGAAGCTGGCGATTGAGGTTCACGCCGACAGCGGCGTGCGTCTGCTGTTCGAGCGGAACCGCGGCGCCGTGGAGCGGCTGGCGAATGTGGAAGGAATCGCGTTTGTCGGGCAGTCGCTGGCCAAAGCCGCCGGCGCCCGCAGCACGGCGCGTTTCGACGTTCGTGTGCTCTATGAGCGCAAGGTCGATGTCTCCGCCGAACGCGATCGCCTGACGAAGGAGCTGATGAAGCTGACCCAGCAGCTGACTCGCGCCAGCGCACAGCTCGGCAATGAAGCCTTTCTCGCCAGGGCGCCGGAGAAAGTAGTCGAAGGCCTTAAGCGACGCAAGGCTGAAGTGGAAATACTCATCGGGAAGATCAGGACAGCGCTGGACGAACTGGACCTGGTGAAACAGTAGCGTCGCCGCGAGGAACGGATTTTGGACTGGACCACCCGCCGTATCACCGCCATTCTGGAGAACGCGCTGCTGGAGGACCGCGCCACCCGCGATGCCACCTCCTACGCCTGCATCGACGTCAACCAGCGCGCGGCGGCCACCATCATTGCCCGGCAGGATTGCGTGCTCGCGGGTCTGGGCTGCATCCACCGCATCCTCGATGTTTTCGCCATGCTCGATGGCACCGTCACTTCCCATCCCGAGGTCACCAGCCACACGGAGATGTTCGATGGCGTCCGCGTGCGCCAGGGGCAGTCCATCGCGGTCATCGTCCACAACGCGCGCGTCATTCTTTCCTGCGAACGGGTGATTCTCAACATCATGCAGCGCATGAGCGGCATCGCCACGCTGACCCGCAGGTACGTGGACGCCGTGGAAGCGACCGGCACCGTCATCCTCGATACCCGCAAGACGGCGCCCGGCCTGCGCCTGCTCGATAAGTACGCCGTGACCTGCGGGGGCGGGCACAATCATCGTCTCGACCTCAGCGACGGCGTGCTCATCAAGAACAACCACATAGCGCTGGCCGGGGGTATTGTGCCGGCGCTGGAGCGTGCGCTCCACAACCGGCGCGGCTCCGGGACGGTGGAGATTGAAGTGCGCTCGCTGGAAGAACTTGAGCTTGTGCTGCAGTATGGCGCCGAAGCCGTGCTGCTCGACAACATGACCCCCGAGCAGGTCCGCCAGGCCGTCGACCGTGTCCGCGGCGTGGAGCCGCCGGTCCTGCTGGAAGCTTCCGGTGGAATCACCCTGGAGAACGTCCGTGCCTACGCGCAAACTGGCGTAAACTTCATTTCGGTTGGAGCGCTGACCCACTCCGTGCCGGCCGTCGATCTCAGCATGCGTCTGGCGCCGGTGTAAAGGAGCGTCCGCAGCCCGGGTCAGTTCGCCCGTCCACCGGCCGCTGCCGCTATCTATGGCTGATACGCAGACCTTGAGAATTCCTTCGTACATGGACCTGGAGCAGGCCATGGCCGAGGTGCGCAGGTACCTGGAGGCGCAAAGGACAGCCGCGGGCCCGACAACTCCGTCTCCGCAATTTTCGCTGCAGGGCGCTTTCATCGCCCGCCTGGCAGAAATTACGGCACGATCGGGAGGGGTTGAGCCGAACAGCAAATTCGGCCCGCCGGGCGTGTACGCGAAGCGGATCATACGCAAGCTCATCGGCTGGTATTCGCGCCCGGTACATGAGTTCGATCGCACCATGATCGAAGCCCTGCAGCAGGTGCGACATGACATGATGGGACTGCAGCAGCAGATTGCGGCTCTTGATCGCAACCTGAGCCAGGCCTCCACCGCAGCGCGTGAGGTCCCGCCAGGTGCGTCCCGGGACGAGCTGCATCTCCGTATGCTCGAACTGTTTGGAAATCTGCTGGCCGTGGATGCGGTCCGGCAGATACTGCGAGAGCGGAATCCCGACCTTTTGCGGCGAACCGAGCAGCTGCTGGACTTGGTTCGACGCGAGCCCGGGTCCATGCAACGGCCTCCAGCGGCGACTCCAGCCAAACCGAATCCATGATGGATGCAGAAAACGACGTTCAGCGGCTTCGCACGCGGGCGGAAGAGAGCCGGCTGGCGAAGCTGCGGGCGCTCGGCCGCGAGATGGATCTGAGGGCCTGGCTGGCGCTGTGGAAGCACGACGCCGAGTCGAAGGAGCAGGGCCTCCGCCTTGAACTGGAGAACACGAGGGGCGAGGTGGCGAGGCTCAGGGGCGAGGTGGCGAGGCTCAGCGCCGAGCTCGAGGCCGAACGGCTCCGCATACGCGAGCTGCAGTCGCAGCTGGAGCATTATCAGGGCGAATTGCGCTCGCTGCTGAATTCGCGCTCATGGAAACTCACCCAGCCGATGCGAGATGCGGCCGGCTGGGCACGCGAGCATCTTTCGCGCAATCGGGAAGGCGGCCAACCTAGTGCTGCCGCGCCCGAACCGCGCGCCGCGCCCCCGTCCACGCAGGAGGCCGCAGCTTTACCGGATGATGTCGTATCGCTTCCGGGCACGGAAGTGCGGCAGGCGGCGGAGATGCCGTCTGATGTTCAGGTGAACCCTGCCCAGGAGAACGATTCACCCTCGACCGCCGGCGACGAGGAGCCCAGGCCGGAGGGCGAGCGTGGAGTCGCCCCCTCGGGCGGCGACGCGTTTCTGACTTCGGGCAGAGAAGCCTGGGACGTCGCCGGAATGCAGCGTCTTGATGAGCTGCTGCACACGGGCCGCAGGCTGCGCTTCCCCAGCCCGGCGCAGCCGGCGATTTCCATCATTGTGGTGCTTTATCGTAAACCGCATCTTGCGCTGCTATGTCTGGAATCGATACTGACGAATGCGGAAGTGCAGTATGAGCTGGTTCTGGTCGACAACGATGGCGCCGCCGAGACGGACCGCCTGCTGGAGCATCTGGAAGGGGCGAAGGTGGTCCGCAACCGGGAAAACGTGGGCTTTGGACCGGCCTGCATGCAGGCTGCCGGGCTTGCAAGCGGCGAGTTTCTCTGTTTTCTGAACAGCGATGCGGTTCTGGCCCGTGGCAGCCTGGAGGTTGCACTGGCGAGTTTGCGGCAGGACGGGAAGATTGGCGCGCTGGGAGGCAAGATCCTGTTTGCGGATGGCCGTCTGCAGGAGGCGGGAATGATTGTGTGGAACGACGGAACGGCCTGGGGCTATGGCCGCGGAGACAATCCGGAGCTGCCGCGCTACGAGTTCCGCCGCCCCGTCGATTATGGCTCAGCCGCCTTTCTCGTGACGCCACGCGCCCTGTTTGACGAAGTCCATGGCTTCGATCCGCAGTTCTCACCCGCCTATTACGAGGATGCCGACTACTGCTTCAAGCTGTGGGACCGCGGCCTGAAGGTCATCTATGAGCCGGGCTCGGTTGTTCACCACTACGAATCGGCTTCGTTTGAGGATCCGGAAGCGGCTCTGGCGCCTATCGCGTCGAATCAGGCGAAGTTTGCCGCCAGGTGGCGCGGGCGACTGGCGCGGCAGCTTCCGCGGGCGGGCGAGCGGGTCCCCTATGCCCGAATTTCCGCCCAGGCGGAAGCTGCGCGGATCGTTTACTTCGCCGGCCACCTGCCACACCGGGACGATGCTTCCGGCTTCGCCCTGGACACCAATTTCCTGACCGGACTAGTACGCCAGGGTCATTACGTGACCTGCGTGTTACCATCACACCCGTTGCCCGAAAGCGACAACACTCAGTTTTCACGGGAAGTCGAATGGGCGGACGCCAAAGCCGCTCCACACTACGTTTATCGCGAGCTGCTCTCGGCCTACGACGGGGTATGGATCGAAGGGCGCGAGAACATGCGCGAATTTCTGCGGCATATGTGGAACATGAAGCGGAGAATTCCGCCCATCGTCTACCAGCCGCGCGTCGTCCTGTCGCATCCTCCTGAAGACGCCGACGACGAGCAGGCCACGAGGGAATTCGAAGAGGACCGGGCCCTCTGCCAGGCCGCCGATATAGTCATTGTCGAGTCCGAAGCCGATCGCCAGTTATTGCGGTGCAACGCTCTGCAGGAGGTGCGGGTCTGGTGCGAAGAGGCCGCCGGCGAAATTGCCGCCCGCATGGCCGGCGAACGGCGCCTATCGGGAGAGGGCATCAGGCAGTAACGGGTCAACTCGCTACCGGCAACGCTGGTGGCCGGCTCATCTTCGGCTACGCCAGAAATGCCGGTCGGGGAAGTCCCGGTATTGCCGCTCGCGCCGCCTCCCGTTGTCCCAGGAGAATGCACCTTTCCTGAGCTCGAATTGCGGCGACCCGCCCTCCGGCGAAGGCACAATGCTCACAATGTCGAAGCGGCAGGATGGTATCCGGCCGCGCGGCAAGCGGCGCAGATAGCGCTTCGCGACCGACAGGATGTGACGCTGTTTGCCCGCGTTCACGGCGGTTGACGGAGGGGCGAAGCTGTCATCCGTTCTGGTCTTCACCTCAATGAAGCACAGCACATCCTTGTCCCAGCCGATCAGGTCGATTTCGCCGCGATCGTTCGGAACGCGAAAGTTGGTAGCGACGAAGCGGTATCCGAGGCGCTGGAGGTAGAAGTAAGCCTCGCTTTCACCCCGCTTTCCCAGCGCGAGATGGTCTGCCCGTCCCGAGCGTGAGCGCGCCAGAGCCTTCTGCAATCCGCGGACGACAAGCCGTGTAATCCAGGACATGGGACGTGGAACTGCCGCGCAACTCCATTTACTCTAGCTGCATCCCGCCGCCCCGCGTGTGATGACAGTCACCGGAGCGCGTGCCGTTCAGGTCGCCGCCGCCATTGCTTAGAATGAACGGGTGGGGAATACGGCGAGGAAAGAAAGGGACATTCTGAAGCTGCTGCCGCATCCCACGCGGCCACCCCGGCTCACCGCCCGGCATATCGGCATACACACCTCGACCGCGGGCGGCCCGCCGAACGCCGCCGAACGCGCTTACCGGCTGGGCTGCAATACCTTTCAGATTTTTTCTTCCAGCCCGCGGCAGTGGAAGCCCTGGGAGCTGGCTCGTTCGCAGTGCGACGAAATGAGTCGCCTGCGCGAGCGTTACGGCCTCAAGCCGCTGGTGATCCATGCCAATTATCTGGTGAACCTGGCGGGCGGCAACTCCGAGTTTCACGCCCGGTCCATCGTGGCATTCCGCGGCGAGGTGGAGCGGGCGCTGGCGCTCTGTGCCGAATTTCTGGTCGTGCATCCCGGCTCGTTTCGTGGCAGCAGCCGCGAGGAGGGTCTGCGGCGGGCCGCGCTGGCCATCGAGCAGGCGCTCGAGGGCCTCCAACTATCGGACCGGTTGCGGATACTGATTGAAAATACCGCCGGCTCGGAGTTTTCCCTGGGCGGCAATTTCGAACAGGTCGCGGAGCTACTCTATCTGCTCGCGGACTTCGTCGACGTGGGCGCCTGCATTGATACCTGCCATACGCATGTCTCCGGTTATGACATCGTGAGCGAAGAAGGCTTCGCGGATACGCTCGAACAGCTTGATCGTACCGTCGGCCTTAGCAATGTGTACGTATGGCACTGCAATGATGCCAAAGCCGCGCGCGGCTCGAAGTTGGACCGGCATCAGCACATCGGCAAGGGAAGCATAGGACTGGAGCCATTCCGCCGGCTGCTGAATCACCCCCGCCTTGCGAGCGCGGCGTTCATTGCCGAGACCCCCATCGACGAGCCGCTGGACGACCAGATAAATGTACGTGCGCTGAAGAAACTGGTACGAACGCGTGAATAGAGTCTGTCCTCAGCTCGCCTGCCCCAGGAAAATGGCAGATGAGATGTAGGACTGCCGCGATTCGGTTCCTGTGCGGGAACTTCATGTCACCGGGGACCCTCTGGCTCCCGGTCCTTCCCCGGCGGGGCATTCCGCTGCCGCGCCGCTTCGTACAGCACGATAGATGCGGCGATTCCGGCATTCAGCGACTCCACGCGCGCTGACTGGGGAATGGCCACCACCTCATCCGCCTGTGCCAGCGTCTCACGCGGAACGCCGGCGCCCTCGCTGCCAATCACAATCGCGAGCGGTCCGCGCAAATTCGCGTTCCACACCGCTGTACCCTTACGCGATGAGGTGGCCAGCACCCGTATGCCGCGCCCCCTGACCTGTTGCACAGCTTCGGCCAGTTCGACCCGGGCCACGGGCAGGCGGAACAGCGATCCCGCCGAAGCGCGCACCGCCTTCCAGTTCCACGGACTCACTGTGCGCTCTCCAACCAGCAGGCCGGTGATCCCGAACGCCTCGCCGGAGCGCGCCATAGTTCCCAGGTTCCCTGCGTCCTGCAAACCGGCGGCGATCACCAGCAATACCGGTTCGGCTGACAAAGTGTCTTCCAGCGCGAAAGATTTCACCCGCACCAGCGCGGCCACTCCCTGTGGGGTTTCGCTGGGAACGGCGCTGGAGAAAACATTGTCCGGCAACAGCAGTGCCTCGCTGTAGGCTGAGAGTTGCGGCAGCAGCTTATGGGCCCGCTGGCGCGCCGATTCGCTGAAGAAAACCGTGCTCAGCCGCAGACCGCTGCGAATGGCTTCCTCCACCAGATGCATGCCCTCGATGGCGATCTCGCCACGCGCATTCGGAGCGGCTTCGCTGAAAGCGCGCCGCAACTGCTTCACGCGGGCATTCTGGCGGCTATCGACCCGCTGCAGACGATCGTCCAACCCGGCGCGCTCCGTCATCATCCGGCAGAACCGCTCTTATGCTACACCGCAGAGGGTAGTGGGTCAGTTTTGATTGTCATCCCAAGCAAGCTTCCTTTGCGCAGCGAGGGATCTGGGCGTCTCCGATTCGCGCCAGTGCGCGAAACAGATGCATCCGTATTCAAACTGACCCACTACCCGCGGAGACCGCTCGCGAGGGTTCGGTGCTACAACGTGGTAATCTGCTGGGTTGCCGTTACACCGGGGATGTGTTAGGGTTTCGCTCCGCAAGCACCCGGGAGCGAAAGAAGAGGCGCGATTGCGTCCCGAAATCGTAAGAATCGACAACCAGCAGCCGGAGGCTTCGCTGGTAACGTACGTAGCGGAGAAGCTGCGCGCCGGGGAAGTGTTGGGCATGCCAACCGACACCTTTTACGGGCTGGCGGTGGATCCCTTCAATCTGCATGCCGTTGATCGCGTGTATGAGATCAAGAACCGTTCCCGGCACAAGCCATTGTCACTGCTGATTGAATCGGTGGATCAGGCAGCGGATCTGGCATGGCCGGTCCCCGAGATCTTTTACCTGCTGGCGCGGCGCTTCTGGCCGGGGCCGCTCACCATCATCGTCAAGGCCGACCCCAAACTGCCGCTGAAGGTAACGGCCAATACCGGCAATGTGGCGCTGCGCGTGCCTGCCGCCGAGGTACCGCTGGCCATCATCCGCTCTGCCGGGCTTCCCATCACGGCAACTTCGGCCAACCTGCACGGCGAAGCCGAATGCACCACTGCCATCGAGGTACGCGATCAACTGGGTGACTGCCTGTCGATTATCGTAGACGGAGGGCAGGTCCCCGGCGTCATGCCGTCGACCATCGTCGACCTGACCGGCGATGGCGGCTGGCGTCTGCTTCGGCAAGGCGCCATCCCCGAGGACCAGATCGTCGAACTCCTGGGGCGGGAGTAGTCGCCACGGCGGCACGGAAATCCCAACTTCACATCATTCTCTGGATCGTGGCGCTTGCCCTGGCCGTGGCTCTCGCCTGGCTGCTGCACATCAGTCTCGAGATCATGGGGGAAGCCGGGGCCAGCCAGGACCAGCCGGCGGATGCGATTGTGGTGTTCGGTGCGGCCGAATATATCGGGCGGCCGTCACCGGTTTATCGCGCCCGCCTGGAGCATGCCTATGACCTGTTTGAACGCGGCCTGGCGCCAGTCATCGTCACCACCGGCGGCGCGGGCAAGGATCCCCATTTCAGCGAAGGCCAGGTGGGACGCGACTATCTGGAGGCGCGCGGCATCCCCGATGCCAACCTGATTGCCGAAACTCAGGGCGGAGACACCGACGAGTCGGCCCGGCGCGTGGCTGTCATCATGCGCGCCAACGACCTGCGCAGCTGCCTTCTGGTCAGCGACGCCTACCACATGTTCCGCGCCAAAAGGATGATGGCGGCGCAGGGCATTGCCGTGTACAGTTCGCCACGCCCCGGCTCCATTCCGAGGACGGCGTTGGGACGCTATCTGGCTGCGTTGCGCGAGAGCTTCTCTTATCTGCTGTACAAGGCGCACGTGCGATGAGGCCGCGGTTCGCTGTTCGCGTTCACTCTTTGCCGATCGCGCTGCGCTGTTCGCTCTCGGCATTAGACGCGCTGAGGCTCCCCAATACCCGAACCCCGGATTTACATCAACCTGAAGTTGTTTCGCAGCGAAGGGCGCATGGCGAAGAGCAGCGTACGGCGAAGTGCAGCCTTACCTCACCAGCGCCAGCACCCGGGCGGGGGCGCCCGAACCGTTTTCCAGCTTGAGCGGCGCTACGACCACCAGTGCTCCTGCCGGCGGGACAAGGCCCAGGTTGGCGACGTTTTCCACGTGGTACACGTTCTGGCGCGAGGTAAAGAGGTGAACCGGGTAGGTCGTCGTTGCGCCTATGTCCACGCTCATGGTGTCGATGCCCAGGCCCACGATGCCGCGGCTTTCGACCAGGAACCTGGCGCTCTCCAGCGAGAATCCGGGATAGTGGGTGGCGCCGTCGCTCTGCACGTTACGGAAGTCCTTCTGCGAATGCCAGCGCTCATCCCAGCCGGTATAGGCCATCACGACTCCTCCATCGGGAACTGTTCCGTGAAACCGCTCCCATTCGGCGATGTCCCGCTGCGTGACCTCGTAGTCCGCATTCCCGTTCACCTGCCGGCGCACGTCAATGACGGCCAGCGGCCGCAACAGACGTTCAGTGGGAATCTGCTCGACCATCCACGCGCCCTCGGCAAAGTGCGAAGGCGCGTCGAGATGAGTTCCATAGTGCTCCTGCGTCCGGAACACGCGGGAGAAATATCCATCACGTTTGATATTGCCCAGC